>CAKTCH010000297.1 GCA_934538895.1 uncultured Alphaproteobacteria bacterium | reverse complement strand
GAGAAATAGTGAGATTCTGCGCCATCTCTCGTCCCAGGAATTCCGGGGGATCGGGATGAATCAGGTCGCCTATATCCGCGCCATTCCGCTGGAAGGCGATCAGGCGGTTTTCAGCATTCACGCAGCGGATGGCACGCAGCTTTCCATCGTGCCGTCCTATAACGATGCCTTGACGGAAGCGCGGGTGAGCTACGACCTGCATCCTGTGACGCTTCAATAAAACATGATAACGCCGCTCTTTCGGGCGGCGTTTTTTTATCTCAGTGGTCGGTCCACCATTTTTTTAAGAGATCGCGCTGCCGGCGCAGCTCGTTGTAACGCGTGCGAAGGGCCGGATCATGCTGCAATGCCCGCATGACCGTGTCCTGCTGCGGGGCGGCAAGCTCGTTATCCAGATAAGCCTGGATATCCCAATCCGTTACCGATGTCATTGTTTCATCACCTTGCTACATAATGACTTAACTTTATGAAAGGTTCCAGCTTCCTTTTCCGGCGGGAACAAAGGACGGCGCCGGCCGTTTGTCCTCAATAGCAAATAACCTGTTCGTCTGAAGGCAAGGAGGCCGTTATGTTGAGCTGGGCTTTGACTTTTCTTGTGATCGCCATTATCGCGGCGGTTCTGGGGTTTGGCGGCATTGCCGCCGTCTCGACGGAAATCGCGAAGATTTTATTCATCGTGTTTCTCGTCCTGTTCATTGTCGCCGCTATCATCGGCGCCGTGAGAGGCCGCGCGCCGCCCGCTTAACCGCTTGAACTACCGTAAAAACAGCGCCCTGACGGCGCTGTTTTTTATTGCCAAGGATGCCAAAAGCGGAAAGGATGGGCTTCTTTATCCGGAAGGGGTTTTTCATGAAGCATTCCAGCCTGCTGATGCGGAATTTCTTTGTCTTTACCGTGCTGCTTTTTTTATGCCTGACCAGCCTTGGATTATACAGCCTGCGGGCGGGCAAGGAAATCAAGGCGGCCGACGGCTGGATATCCCATACGCAAAAGATCATCATGGAAACGCAGGCAATCGCGACCGGCATACACCAGATGCTGGCCGCGCAGCGCGGCTATCTGCTGACCGGGGATTTCGATTTCAAGGAGCGTTATGAACAGGCAAGGGAAGCCGCCCTGCGCCAGATCGACCTGGTCGAGGAGCTTTCGTTCGACAATGACGAGCAAAAAAAGCGCATCGACCGGCTGAACCGGAATTTCAGGGAATACACCGATGTCCTGGAACGCTCGATCCGGACATACCCCGTTCAGGTGAACCCGGTTTTTCTGGAGGACAAGGCGGCCATTAGTGGCCTGCGCGATGAAATCATCGCGGATGCCGATTCCGTGCTGGCCACGGAATATGCGCTGCTGAACGCCCGTGCGGCGACACTGGAAAAGAAAACGCGCGACTATCGCAACACGCTGTGGATCGGGGGGCTTGGCTCCGCCCTGTTGTTGTTGCTGCTCAACGGGTTTCTCCTGCGCGCCCAGTCCGGCCGGACTGTTGCCGAGCGTACGC
>CAKTCH010000296.1 GCA_934538895.1 uncultured Alphaproteobacteria bacterium | reverse complement strand
TCGTCGAGCATCTCGATCATGCCGCCCGGCTGCACGGCGAAGTTCGCGATGAACAGGGCGTTAGAGTAGTAAACGACCGCATCGCACATGAAATGGCCCTGCTCGTTCTTGCCGTTATAGGTGGCGGGGCGGATCGTGCCTTCCAGCACTATGCGCGTTTTGTCGTCGACCTGTTTGGGGACATAGGTGTCGTTCATGTCCTCGGCGATCAGGAAGGTCACCTTGCTCCACCGAATCATTCGAACTGCTATTCTGTATTGGCGAGCTGCATTTTCTTCGGTAATTTTCACGGGTGCCTTTGAATTCACCTCATGAATAGGCGGGGATGTTCCGTTCAGCCAGAACAGGTTGCCGGCGTCCGTCAGGTAGTAACTAAACAGGTTTTTCGGGGTCCAGGCCGGGTCTTTTACCCGGATCAGGGCCACAGAGTCGTAAAACGGCAGCATGCGCCAGCCGACTTGCGTTGTTTGAGGATTTACCTTGTATTTGTCGCCAATCGGGTTGATCTGATCCAAAAAGCCGACCAGTTCTTCGCCCTCGACCGGATTCCAGTTATTGTCCATATACATGGCAGGTGTCCCTAAACAGTTGATATATCAATAATCCCTCGCCACTATTGCTTGCCGGACGAAAAATCGCAAGAAAAATTGACAGACCGCCCCGCATTGTGTACAAAACGCCCTGAAATTCATGAACCGATTGATTTAGAACGGATACGACGATGAAACGCACCTTCCAACCGAGCAACCTGGTCCGCAAGCGCCGCCACGGCTTCCGCGCGCGCATGGCCACGAAAAACGGCCGCCTGGTTCTCGCCCGCCGCCGCGCAAGAGGCCGCAAGCGCCTGTGCGCTTAATGCCGTGCGCGGGCTTTTGACGAAAGCCTGCCGCCGATGTTCGCCACCAAAGACAAGATAAAAAATCTGGGCCGCTTGCAAAAGCGGTCCGATTTTTTGCGGGTGCAGGGGACGGGCCGCAAATGGGTGTCGTCCAGCGTGATCGTGCAGCTGGCGCCCAATGACGGGCTGGGCCGGCGGTTCGGGGTCACGGTGACGAAAAAACTCCACAAGAAAGCGGTCGACCGCAACCGGGCAAAACGCCGCCTGCGGGCTATAGCCTGCGACGTCCTGCCGGATATCCTGCCGGACAATCATGACATCAACCTGATCGGGCGGCTGGATACCAGCGCGAACGACTATAAAAAACTTTGCGCCGATTTGCGCTGGTGCCTGAAAAAACTCGCCGCCTGCGCAGGGGATGCATGAAGCGCGTCCTCGTCTTCCTGATCGACCTGTACCGGTATGCGGTCTCGCCGTTGTTCGGCGGGACGTGCCGGTTCCATCCGACCTGCTCGGCCTATGCGAAAGAGGCGGTGCTGAAACATGGGGCGCTGAAGGGCGGCTGGCTCGCGGCGCGGCGCATCGCGCGCTGCCATCCCTACTACAAGGGCGATTTTCTCGACCCCGTCCCCTGAGCATTGCCCCTGCGGCCTCTATCCTCTATAA
>CAKTCH010000295.1 GCA_934538895.1 uncultured Alphaproteobacteria bacterium | reverse complement strand
CTTCGAGGCCGCCTTCGTCGTCTTCATCAAGATCGTCGTCATCGGCGTCGCGCTCGGCGCCTTCGGCCTGCGCCGCCAGAATGCTCCATTCCTGTTCGCCGTCCATGGAATCGATGACGTCTTCGCTGTCGTCGTCGAGGGCGATGATGCGCTGCTTGCCGCGGATCAGGTCTTCTTTCAATTCAGCAATATCGACGGTGTCCTCGGCGATTTCGCGCAGGGAGACGACCGGGTTTTTATCGTTGTCGCGGTCGACCGTCAGCGGGGCGCCTGTACCGATGCGGCGCGCGCGCTGGGCGGCGACCATGACCAGTTCAAAACGGTTCGGCAGTTTCTCGATGCAGTCTTCAACGGTTACGCGGGCCATCAGGCAAATCCTTTTCGTTTTATTCTCTTTTTAACGGAACCGCCTATATAGGCCGTTCGTTAATAAAGTGCAAGCTTCTATTCATAAAAACGGCAGAAACGCTTGCATTCGCCGTGGTTAGGCGCTAGGAAAACCTGAAATTAATGTTTTGCTAATATAGTGCCCTCCCGGCTCCGCACAGAGTTTGAAAGGCTCCCTTTTATGCCATCGAAAATGCTGATATCCCCCGGCAGCTATCCCGACGAAAAACTGGCCCTTTTTATTGACGGATCGGGGCTGTATGCCGCCGCCCGCGCCCTCGACATCGACGTGGACTACAAGCGCCTGCTCAAATGGGCGGGCAAGCAGGGGCGCCTGATCCGCGCCTATTACTATACCGCGCTGATCGAGGATCAGGACTACTCCCCCCTGCGCCCGCTCGTCGACTGGCTGGATTACAACGGCTACACCATGGTCACGAAACAGGCCAAGGAATACACCGACAACCAGGGCCGCCGGAAGATTAAAGGCAATATGGATATCGAGCTTGCCATCGACATGCTCGAACTGGCCGACAAGGTTGACCATATCATGCTGTTTTCCGGGGACGGCGATTTCCGCCGCCTTGTCGAAACCGTCCAGCGCAAGGGCGTGCGCGTTTCGGTCGTCAGCACGATCCAGTCCTCGCCGCCCATGATCGCGGACGAGTTGCGCCGTCAGGCCGACCTGTTCCTCGAACTCGAAACCCTGCTCGACGATATCGGCCGCGACAACCACAATACGCGCAATCAGGAATTCGAAGCGGCGGAGTGATTATTCCGCCGCCACGTTTTCCGGCTTGGTCTTCGCCCGCTTGACGATCAGCTTGTTGAGCGCGTGGATATAGGCGCGCGCGGAGGCCACCAGCGTATCGGCGTCCGCCCCCTGTCCGTTGACGGTCTTGCCGTTTTCCTCAAGGCGTACCGTGACTTCCGCCTGCGCGTCCGTGCCGCCGGTGATCGCCTGCACCTGATAGAGCTGAAGATGCGCCTCCGGGTGCGGGACGATCTCGCGGATAGACTTGAAGATCGCATCGACGGGACCGTTGCCTTCCACCTTCGCGCATTTCTTCTCGCCCTCGATGCTCACACACAGCTCCGCCGTCTGCGGGCCTGTAGACCCCGCGACGACCTGTAG
>CAKTCH010000294.1 GCA_934538895.1 uncultured Alphaproteobacteria bacterium | reverse complement strand
GGCGATCACGACGGACGCCTATATCGTCTTTACCGCCAATATCTTCGCCATTCTCGGCCTGCGGGCGATTTTCTTCGCGATGGAGCATATCATCCACCGCTTTGTGTACCTGAAATACTCGCTGGCGGTGCTGCTGATGTTTATTTCTGGGAAGGTGTTCTATACGCAGGTCGTGGGGCATCACGTGCCGGCTGCTCTATCACTCGGCCTCACGGTTCTCATACTGGCTGCGGGCATCGTGGTATCGCTCCTGCGCACGGAAAAGAACGCGCCGGTCCAGCACTGAACCGCCAATACGCAGATCAGCTGACGGCGGGCGCCGGAACGATGTTGTGATCGGATGCGCCCGTTGCGGGCACGGTTTGCAGGGGGATATCTCCGCAGGCAATTGCCGGACTGTCGCCTGCTTCATCCATATCGTTGGCTTCGAACTCCAGCGGGGCAATGGTGTCCCAGCGGGCCATTTCATTCATCATGGTTTCGGCGAAGCCGATTTCTTCCAGAATTTCCACGGGAATGATATTGAAGATCGCGGCAATGCCCATCTTGATATCAATGATGCTTTGCCGTTTTTGCCGGTCCGGTAAAGCGTTCCACATATCGCGGTCGTTGGCGCCGGTAATGGCTTCCGCCATGCGGCGGTATTTCGGCATTTCATATTGCTTGAGGCCGGCCAGCTGGTCCGCGTCCGGCGTGAAGGCTTCGTTCAGGAAAACAGCGCCGATATCGTCCGGCTGCATCAGGCTGGTTTGGTCGTCGCGCTCGTTCGTCAGCACGATATCGGACAGCATCTGCTGGACTTTGCGGATGTTCAGGTAAAAGTTTTCCGGCAGCGCGGGCAGGCTGTCCTGCGAGATGGCTGCGCCGCAAAGGAGAGGCTCCTGCGCTCTGGAAACCGTTGAAAAAAGCGAGGCAACCGCCAATACTGCGGCACTCGTAGTTCTTGCAAATTTACTGGCCGAGGCCATAATCAGACTGTAATCCGGCGTATTACCCGGAAGACCCCTTGTTATTATGTGAAGAAGATAATATGGCTGGCCAAAAAGAAAAGCAAGGCTTTTGATTATGAATAGTTTGCGCAGCGCAGCAATTACCCGCGACACCAGGGAAACCGCCATTTCCGCCGGTATCGCGCTGGACGGGAACGGCGGCGGTACGATTGAAACAGGTGTCGGATTCTTCGACCATATGCTGGAACAGCTCGCGAAACACGGTCTCTTCGACCTCGACATCGCGGTAAAGGGCGACCTGCATATCGACGCGCACCACACGGTCGAGGATACGGGCATCGCGCTGGGGCAGGCGATCAAGCAGGCGCTCGGCGATAAAAAGGGCATTCGCCGCTATGGCCACGCCTATGTGCCGCTCGATGAAGCGCTGTCGCGCGTCGTGGTGGACTTCTCTGGCCGCCCCGGGCTGCACCTGCACCTGCCCTTCACCGCCGCGAATATTGGCGGGTTTGACACGCAACTGACCTACGAATTTTTTCAGGGCTTCGTCAACCACGCGGCCGCCACCGTGCATATCGACAACCTCAAGGGCATCAAC
>CAKTCH010000293.1 GCA_934538895.1 uncultured Alphaproteobacteria bacterium | reverse complement strand
AGACATTCGCACCCTGCTCCGGCAGCAAATCCACAAACGGCAGATTCCGTACCGCCAGCGCGAACTGCGCGTCCAGATTGGCGCCGTCAATAATCAGCGCGCGTTCAGCCCCCATCTTGTTCAGACGATTAGCCACATCCTTCGTCTTCGGGCTGCTCGCCTTGGCGGCGTCCAGAATAATCAGCTTGCCCGCCTTCTGCTTCGCGGCCAGCGCCATGCACAAGGCAAGACGGCGGAACTTCTTCGGCAGCTCATGCGCATGATCGCGCACCACCGGCCCGAAAATCACCGCGCCCTTGCGGAACTGCGGCGAGCGCAAACTGCCCTGACGGGCGCGCCCGCTACCCTTCTGCGACCACGGCTTCTTCGTCGTGCCGCTGATTTCGGCAACCGACTTGGTCTTGTGATTGCCGGAACGCGCCTTCGCCTGCTGCCAGAAAACAGCACGGGCCAGCACGTCGCCGCGCTCTTCCACGCCGAAAACAGCATCCATCAGCTCAATTTCGCCGACCTGCTTATTATCCAAATCTACCACTGCGGCTTTCATAATCTGTCCCTCAATATCTTTAGGCCGAGGCCGCTTGCTTCAAACCGGCGGGAAACGGCGCGTCCTTCGGCAGCGCGCGCTTCACGGCATCGCGCACCTGCAGAAAACCGCCATCAGCCCCAGGCACCGCGCCCTGAACCATGATCAGCCCCTGCGCGGCATCCACGGCAACGACAGTCAGATTCTGCTGCGTCACGCGGGTCTGCCCCATATGGCCGGCCATCTTCTTGTTCTTGAACACGCGGCCCGGATCCTGGCGGCCGCCCGTCGAACCATGGCTGCGATGCGAAACGGAAACGCCGTGCGTCGCCCGCAAGCCGCCGAAATTATGCCGCTTCATCCCACCGGCAAAACCTTTGCCGATCGTGATGCCGGTCACGTCCACGAACTGCCCCGGCACAAAATGCGCCGCGGAAATTTCCGCCCCGACTTCCAGCACGGCGTCAGGCGTCACGCGGAATTCGTTGAGCTTCTTCTTCGGCTCAACCTTCGCCTTGGCATAATGCCCACGCACCGGCTTGGTCACGCGGTTGAGCTTCACCGCCCCCGCGCCAAGCTGTACGGCAACATAACCGTCGCGTTCCATCGTCTTGACCGCGACAACCTGGCACTGCTCAACCTGCAATACGGTCACGGGAACATGAGCGCCTTTTTCCGTGAAAAGCCGCGTCATCCCGATTTTCTTGGCCAGCAGGCCTGTGCGCTTCTTCGTGCTCATTTCCGCACTCCTCAAACCTTGATCTCGACATCGACGCCGGAGGCCAGATCGAGCTTCATCAGCGCATCGATGGTCTGCGGGGTCGGGTCAAGAATATCCAGCAAACGCTTGTGCGTCCGCATTTCGAACTGCTCACGCGACTTTTTGTCGATATGCACGCCGCGATTGACCGTGAATTTCTCGATCAGCGTCGGCAGCGGGATCGGCCCCACCACGCGGGCGCCGGTGCGCTTCGCGGTGTTCACGATTTCCCCGACCGACTGGTCAAGAACCCGATGATCATACGCCTTCAGGCGAATGCGG
>CAKTCH010000292.1 GCA_934538895.1 uncultured Alphaproteobacteria bacterium | reverse complement strand
GCCATGGATCTCGAATTCCTGAAATTGAGTGAATGCGTGCCCGCTTATAGCAGGTTACGGCGCATTGTAAAACGCTTCCAGCGCCCGATCAAGCGCGGCACTCTCCGCCGGAAAGAAGGTATAGGACAGGGTGATGGATTTGACGTCGTCGAGATTGCGGTCCTTGGCGATGGCCGGGTCTATGTAAAAAACGACCGGCATATGCATTTCCTGCCCCGGTGTCAGGGTCTGCTCATCGAAACAAAAACACTGCACCTTGTGAAAGTATTTCCCGGCTTTGGCGGGGGTGACGTTGTAGAGGGCCGTGCCGGTCGTCGGCTGTTGCAGCTTGTTTTTCGCGAGGTAGGAGACGAGGCCCTGCTGTCCGATTTTCACGGTAATTTCGTGCTGGTCCGGCTTGAACGTCCACGGCAGGCCCGGCGCCGTGTCGGCGTTGAACTTCACGGTAATCTCGCGCTCTAAAATTTCGCCCGTGGGTGGCGGCGCATCGGCGCGCATGGTCGTACCGCCGAACCCCGTAACCTGACAGAAAAGGCGGTAGAGAGGCACCGACGCGAAGGCAAGGCATACCATCCCCGCGACGACGCTTAAAATCACCAGCAATGTCTTGGTGTTCTTATCCATTGCGCTCCATCGCGAGGCCCGCGAAATACTGCTTTGTGGGCATCAGCTCCAGCCGGTTGACATTGACATGCGGGGGCAGCGTTGCGGCCCAGTATACGGCTTCCGCCACGTCGTCGGCGGTGAGCGAGGTCGTGTTCGCATAGACCGTGGCCGCGCGGGATTCGTCGCCTTTGAAGCGCACCTTGGAGAATTGCGTTTCCGCCTGTGCCGGTTCCATGTTGGTCACGCGGATATTCGTGCCTTGCAGGTCGGCGCGTAATGACAGGCTGAATTGTTTGACGAAGGCTTTCGCCCCGCCATAGACGTTGGCACCCTGATAGGGATAGGTCCCGGCGGTCGAGCCGATATTGATGATATGGCCGCGTTTACGTTGCGCCATGCCTTCGATGACGAAGCGCGTCATGCGGATCAGGCCCAGCACGTCGACATGCACCATCTGCTCCCAATCATCGAGATCGGCCTCATAGACTTTGTCGAGGCCGAGCGCGAGACCGGCGTTGTTGATAAGAAGATCGATGTGCTTAAAATCATCCGGCAGGGCGTCCAGTGCCGCCTTCATCGCGGTTTTATCCGCCATGTCGAAGATGATGGCGTGCGTATCGCCGCCGAGTTCGTGTTGCAGCGCCTCGATTTTTCCGGCATCGCGGCCATGCAGGACGAGTTTGCATCCCAGCGCGGCAAAACGCTTCGCAAAGGCTTTGCCGAAATCGCCGCTTGCCCCGGTAATGAGGACGCAGTCCGGTTTATGGTGCAGGTACATGGGACAGCTTGATCATCGTGACGGCCCAGATCAACACGATCCACGCGAAGATCAGGCCGAGGAAAATCAGGTTCTTGGTTTTTTTGCGTTTGTGCAGGTCACTGAACGGCATCGATCATCAATCCTAAAAACAGGGCGAATAAATAAAACACGGAATAGCCGAACATTAACTTGGCGCTTTTCAGGCTTTTGTCCAGCAATACCCGCAGGGAAGTATAAAGAAAGAACACGCTCAAGACAAAGGCGGCGATGCCATAACCGATACCTGCCGCGCCCAGCCAGTAAGG
>CAKTCH010000291.1 GCA_934538895.1 uncultured Alphaproteobacteria bacterium | reverse complement strand
GGGGGTTGCCTCCATCACCCTCGAGGGGAGCAGCCCGGCGCTACAAAGACCCAGCCGCACCGCCGAACATCCCTTTGGGCAACTCCGCGCGCGTACGCACCACAGCGGCGCTGCGGTATAAATATTCCTCGTCATCCTCCGACAAGCTCACATCGTTTTTCAGCGCGAGATTGAAGGACAGGCGGAACGGCTTGAAATATCCCTGATCCGCCGGCTCCTTCACGACATCGTCGAAGCTCGTATTGCGCCAGGCTTCCTCCGGGCTTCCCTGATGGTGTTGCAGCGCCGTCTCCAGATCGCGGCGCAGGAAGCGGATGGCCTTGCCTTTAATTTTTCCGCGCATGGGAATGATCGTGATCGTTTCCACTTCCGGCCCCGCATTGTTCGCCACATGCCGCGCCGCGCGCCCTACCTGATAGGCGAGCGGGCGATGCGGATTGAGATGCAGGTACGCCGTCGCGTTCGGCCCGCCGATGCTGGTATCGGCCAGCCTGATTTTGTATGTCTCCGCGTCCGCTACCATCGCTTCGGCATCCGGTGCATCCTTGCGGTGGTGAAGCAGGGCGGCGGCGGAGTCCTTGAACGGGGCTACAGCCCAGTCCGCCACGTTGCTTTGAAACGATAGACGCGCCATGATTTTATCCGGCCCCGCCATGCCGACCATCGCGTCCATCCACGATACGGGCGCGTAATTGACGCCGAGGCTCCAGCTGGCAGGTTTTTCATACCCGTCGATCGTATTCTTCTCGACACTGTAGGGATTGGCGCCCCAGTCGGCTTTCAGGCTGACGCCGCGCAGGGGCGTGTGATATTCCACGCCGCCGAAGAAGCCGACCTCATCGCCCGTGAACCAGTCATGCACGGTATTGGCTTCCTCATTAGTAAAGGTGCGGTCGTCCGCGAAGTGCGAGGAGATACGCTTCAGCGGGTTGGATACATGCCCGTCCCCCGCAAGCCGCCCCCATCCCATGCCGAGCGTGAAGTCGAAATTATTATAGCGCTTCGAGAGCGCGAAATATTCCGATGCCGTTTTCTTGTGCCCGAACGCCGACATCATGCCGAGCACGACTTCTGGATCGTAGCGCCCCTCATGGTTCAGCCGGATTTTGACATCGAAACCGGGATAGAGCCGGTCGGGCGCACTGGTTAAGGATGATTTCTCTGCGCTCTGCCGCACGCCGGTATAGATCCAGTCGGTGATCTGGAACCCGGCGTAACTATGCAGGTACGGATCGAGCGTGCCGGCACCGATGCGCACCGTGCCCGCTTTGTCCATCCGCGCGCTGGGGATTGTGTTGAGGCCGATGGGGCCCATCAGCATGCTGGAATAATGCGGCGATCGGGCGGAGTCGTCAGCCTGCGCCGGAAAGGCCCCCCATCCCGTCATCAGGCAAAATACATAAAATATATGGCGATATGGCCGTGCCATCCTCACCCGCATGTAATACGATTTATGAAATCAACCGATAGTTTCCGTGAGCGCAGGCCATGAGTCAAAGGGCAAGGATTTGTTATCTACGGCTTTTTCTGGACGATTTGCGAAAATCCTATAGGCTTGAATCATTATGGAAGCGGATTACGATATATGTATTATCGGCGGCGGTATCAACGGGGCGGGGATCGCCCGCGACGCGCAGGGGCGCGGTTACCAGACGCTGCTGGTCGAGGCGCTGGATCTGGCGGGCGCCACCCGTTCGGCCAGCACCAAGTTGGTGCCGGGCGGCCTGCGGT
>CAKTCH010000290.1 GCA_934538895.1 uncultured Alphaproteobacteria bacterium | reverse complement strand
CGGCGTCAGGGTCTTCCGGGCGCGACTCCACCGCGCCCGATCCCCCTCAAGGACCGCGCGTCCATCGTCTTCGTCGATCGCGGCCAGCTCGATGTCATCGATGGCGCTTTCGTGCTGGTGGACGCCAACGGTGTCCGCACCGTCATCCCGGTGGGTGGCCTTGCGGCTGTCATGCTGGAGCCGGGCACGCGCGCGAGCCATGCCGCCGTTGCGCTTGCGGCGCGCGCCGGCACATTGCTGATATGGGTCGGCGAAGCAGGGGTGCGCCTTTACTCCACCGGCCAGCCGGGCGGCGCACGGGCAGACAAGCTGCTGTGGCAGTGCCGGCTGGCGCTCGACCCGGATGCACGGCTCAAGATCGTCAGGCGCATGTTCCAGATGCGGTTTGGTGAGCGCGCCCCGGAACGCCGCTCCGTTGACCAGTTGCGCGGCATAGAAGGCGCGCGCGTGCGCACTATCTATCAGGGTCTTGCGACGCAATTCGGCGTCAACTGGAAACGCCGCAACTACGATCCCGGCGAATTCGACACCTCGGACGTACCCAATCGCTGCCTGTCGGCCGCCACCTCCTGCCTGTATGGCATCACCGAGGCGGCAGTGCTGGCCGCGGGCTATGCGCCGGCCATCGGCTTCCTGCACGCAGGCAAGCCGCTCTCCTTCGTTTACGACATCGCCGACCTCTACAAGTTCGAGACCGTCGTGCCGGAAGCCTTTCGTGTCGCGGGCCAGCACGCGAAAGGCAAGCTGGACAAACCGGTGGAGATGGCGGTCCGCCATGCCTGCCGCGACAGTTTCCGGCGTAGCAACATTCTCGGCCGCCTCATCCCTGCGATCGAGGATGTCTTGCTGGCTGGCGAACTTGCTCGCCCGGAAGCGCCGGAGGATGCCGTGGGGCCGGCCTTCGAGGACGCCCCGCCCACCGGCGAGGACGGACAACGCGGATGATGATGGTCGTTACCAACAATGCACCGCCGCGATTGCGGGGACGGCTTGCGGTATGGCTGCTTGAAGTGCGGGCCGGCGTCTATATCGGCGCCTATTCCGCCCGTGTGCGCGAGATGATTGCCAAACAGGTGTCCGAACTCATCGACGACGGCGACGCAGTCATCGCCTGGAATGCGGCCACTGATGCCGGCTTCGATTTCGAGACCTTTGGGCATAATCGCCGTATGCCTGTGGATTTCGACGGGCTCAAACTCGTGGCTTTCACCCCCGATAACTGAGCTTCGGGGAACGCTCTTTGCCATCGTGAATCGGGTATTTTATTCCTGCACTCCGCATCCGAGATTATCGATGCTGAAGCCGGTAGATTTGTCCCGGATGGAAAAATGCTTTAGAATCATTTCTTTCTGGGAAGAGTGTCCCCCGCACACGCGGGGATGAACCGAATATGCGGAGGCGGCAAGACAATTCCTCCGGGTGTCCCCCGCACACGCGGGGATGAACCGCCGAAAACCGCTTACCAGGCGGACACCACACTGTGTCCCCCGCACACGCGGGGATGAACCGGTCACAGAAAAACTGAACTTTGCCTCCGTTGAGTGTCCCCCGCACACGCGGGGATGAACCGTCAGCGATGACGGAACACCGATAGGTGGGCGCGTGTCCCCCGCACACGCGGGGATGAACCGTACGACCATCAGATGCGCCCGCGAATTGGCGAGTGTCCCCCGCACACGCGGGGATGAACCGGATTGACAGAACAGCTTTGCCGCAGCCGATCCGTGTCCCCCGCAC
>CAKTCH010000289.1 GCA_934538895.1 uncultured Alphaproteobacteria bacterium | reverse complement strand
CCCCAGCTTGTGCCGGGGAATCTCGGAACGGTAGCGATCCAGGTAATAACGCGTCAGCAATCCCCCCATGGAATGAGCGGCGAAATGAATGCGGCCTGTAGCCTCGTCCCAGAAAGATGAATCCAGCGCAACCTCGCGCAGCCATACCGCCAGATCCTCCAGCGGCAGCCGCCGCGAGGGATATGTAATCGACAATGTATCGTAATCACGATCCTGCAACGCCCCTTCCAGCCGGTCAAGGCTGCGGGACGTAC
Organism: uncultured Alphaproteobacteria bacterium; assembly: GCA_934538895.1. Classification (GTDB taxonomy): domain Bacteria; phylum Pseudomonadota; class Alphaproteobacteria; order Micavibrionales; family Micavibrionaceae; genus Micavibrio_C. Next base: position 1,504 of record CAKTCH010000289.1, on the reverse strand, counting down.
GGCCAATGCCATGAAGAAGAACGACTTTATCCATGCGGAACCCCGGAAGAAAAAGGCCGCTGCGGGAGCGGCCTTTCCAAACCCTTACATATCGAGGAGAAGCCTTTGCGGGTCTTCGATCGCTTCCTTCACGCGCACAAGGAAGCTCACCGCCTCCTTGCCGTCGACGATGCGGTGATCGTAGGACAGCGCGATATACATCATCGGGCGCGCTTCGATCTTGCCGTCTTTCATCACCATCGGGCGCTGCTGGATCTTGTGCATCCCCAGAATGCCGGATTGCGGCGGGTTGATGATCGGGGTGGACATCAGCGAGCCGAACACGCCGCCATTGGTGATGGTAAAAGTGCCGCCCGTCATTTCATCGATCGTGATCTTGCCTTCGCGCGCGCGCGTACCCAGGTCGATCAGGTCTTTCTCGATCTGCGCCATCGATTTGCTGTCACAATCACGAATGACGGGAACGATCAGGCCCTGCGGCGTGCTCATCGCCATGCTCAGGTCGTAATAGTTCTTGTAGATAATGTCTTCACCATTGATCTCGGCATTCACGGCGGGGAACTCCTTCAGCGCCTGCACGGTCGACTTGGCAAAGAAGGACATGAAACCGAGCTTCACGCCATGTTTCTTTTCAAACTGATCCTTGTAAGCGTTACGCAGTTCCATCACCGCGCCCATATCCACTTCGTTGAACGTGGTCAACATGGCGGCGGTATTCTGCGCCTCTTTCAAGCGTTGCGCCACGCGCTGGCGCAGGCGCGTCATGCGCACGCGCTCCTCGCGCGGCCCCGTCTCGCGCGGAGCCGCCGCCGGAGCCGTTTTAGCAACATCCGGCTGAGTCGCGTAATTCTGCACGTCTTCCTTCAGGATACGGCCATCCTTGCCCGTCCCCGGAATTTTGGAAGCATCGAGATTGTTATCGCCGACCATCTTCTGCACAGCCGGGGAAAGCTTATGATCGGAACCTGTCACCGCGCTGGTCACCGGCGTCGGCGCCGATGTCGTCGCTACCGCAGGTGCCGGAGCCGCCGGCGCGGGTGCGACCGCCGCGTCAACCCCCGTCTTGCTTTGCGGCCTGGCATCATTGGCCGCACCGCCCGCCGCGATTTCGCCCAGCAAGGCGCCCACGCCGACATTGCTGCCCTCGCCCGCGACGATCTTGCTGATCACGCCGCCCGCCGGCGCGTTCACTTCCAATGTCACCTTGTCGGTCTCCAGTTCGACGATCGGCTCGTCGGCCTGAATCGCGTCGCCTTCTTTCTTCAGCCAGCGCGCCACAGTGGCTTCAGTCACGGATTCACCAAGGGTCGGGACAACAATATTGGTCATATCTCACTCTGGGGCTTTGGGGGTTTGAAAACTGCCCCTAATGTGGCGCGAAGTCCCCCTGCCGTCAAGGCGGGAGATGCCATAAATACGCCGGAATATCAGGGCTTCCGCTAAATATTTAAGGTGCCGGAACCGTTGGCGATGCCGTTTGTTGCCTGGCGGCGCGCGTCCGCGC
>CAKTCH010000288.1 GCA_934538895.1 uncultured Alphaproteobacteria bacterium | reverse complement strand
AACCTGAAATCCGCTGCCTAATTTATTAGCCAAAAGAATTCACGAAAACGCCGGACATGCTCCGGCGTTTTTTTACGCCGCTTTGCCGAATGTTTTTCCGAAGATGCCGTAGACCTGCTCGAATAGCTGGGTGGTCAGCATCAACATCATCGCTTCGCTGCCGGCCGTGCGTTGCTGCGCCTGCTTGTCCTGAACGACATGATCCAGAAGGCATTTGTTCTGATAACGGTTGGGATAAAGCGTATCGGGCTGCAACGCGCGAATCTTGTCGCGATTGAACGCTTCGTTATAATCAAAAGCGCGGCGCTGCACGTTTTCAATGATGATCTGATGAATGCGCTTTCTTTGTTCTGGCGGCATGAAGGAGAAAGAAGGATGCGCGGCCAGATACCGGAAAACATATTCGTTCGCCGCATCGTTCAGCGTTTCCTGAAGCGGCCGCATGCCATCCACCGACCGTCCGGAATTCATGATGCCCATGTGATAGACCCACATGACGAAGGCGAACACTTCCATTTCATCCCACTGGGATTCCGCGATGCGGCAGAGGCGGCGAACCTCGTCCATCTGGACGGTAAAGGCCCGCGTAACCGGATTGACGGAGGTTGCTATCGCGTCTTGCTGCTTTTTCACGGATGACCAGAACATGCTCCCTCCTCCGGCTATGCCGAAGCATAGCGCAATTTTACGCTATAGTCACCCGCAGCCCTTCTACGGTAATATAGGCGATGATACAGACGCTGCATCCCGATGATTTCATTGCGATGGACTGGTTCGAGGCGGACATGCCACTGACGGTCGATCAGGTCTATGCCCGCGCGGATCACCCGCTAAATATTTTCAAGACCGCGCTCTATCATCGCAGCGCGCAATTGTGGCTGCACAAGGATCTGGCCCGCATCGTCCTGCGCGCGGCGCACCGGCTGAACGCGGATTTCGGCTGGCGGCTCGTATTATATGACGGACTGCGCCCCGTGGAGGCGCAGCAGCGCATGCACGCCACGCCCAAAGTCAACATCGAGAATCCCGACTGGAGCATCGAGGGCAACCCCTACCTCTCCCTGCCCGGCGAAGGGGGGCATCCGCGCGGCATGGCGGTCGATGTCTCCATCGAAGGCGCGGACATGGGCACGTCATTCGATGACATGGCGCCGCAATCCGCGCGGGATTTTACAGGTTTCGGCAAACATATCCTCGACAACCGCAACCATCTGGCAGCGGCAATGGGCGAAGCGGCGGCGGCCCTGCGCCTGCCGCTCGTCCCCCTGCCCTCCGAATGGTGGGATTTTCGTTTTCCCAAAAGCGTGAGCGCCCATGTCGCCCCCGTGTACGACGCCGCATTGCCGCCTTTCATGCGCCTGCGTGAAGACCATCCCCGCACCATACCCGATGAATGGCAATCGCGCTTTGACAAGACCCGCGCGGGGGTTCTAAATGGTCTGGCTCAATAACCTATCACAGGAGATTTCCATGAAACCGTTGGTGTATCTTAGCGTTCTGAGTGTTGCGTTTCTCTCCCTGACGGCGCAAACCGCCGCGCCTCACGATCCCGAAGGCCTGTGGCTGACGCAGAACAAGCGCTCGGCTATCGCCCTGAAGAAACAGCCCGACGGCACGCTGGCCGGGCAGATCGCCTGGATCATCGAGGGCGGGATGCAGTTCGACGAGAAAAACCCCGATGAATCCAAACGCGCCAACCCGATGTGCGGCCTGACGATCGTCTTCGGACTCCAGCAGGGACGCAACGATGCCAACGGCTGGCACA
>CAKTCH010000287.1 GCA_934538895.1 uncultured Alphaproteobacteria bacterium | reverse complement strand
ATATCACCCTCAACCATACCGATGCGACCGGATCGCCAGCCGGCACGGCGCCGAATGCCGCCGACGAGGAAATTGCCTGCGGCACGGCGTTCGACGGCAAGGCCATGGGATGTTTTTACGATCCGGATCTGGTTATTCGCGGCGTGACGGGCAACAATGTGTTTTATGCGGTGATCGTTGAGCGATGAGCCGGCCGCGAGAGGCGCGTTATCATGAGATCCTGTAAACAGGGAGTAGACAGATGAGGGAAAGCGGCAGCGCGCTGGTTTATATATTGATCGCGATCGCCTTGCTGGCGGCACTGACGGCGAGCTTCATGCAGCCCTCAAGCCAGCAGACAACATCCCAGAATATCGTGAAAACCGTGGCTGATCTGCGCAGCCAGTCTGAATATATACGCTCGGCCATACAGGAATGCGTGCTTCTATATTCCAATGGCGATCAGTTTGATCCCGATACCGTCTTGCAGAACAACCCTTATCCGCTCAGGCCGTCGGATACTTACCTGACATCGCCGGCGGCGAACGATCAGGTTCAGCATCTGCGCTGCCCCGGCAATCCGGGTAATTCAAAAGATCACGCCCGCATCTTCGGCGTGAGGACGGGAAAATCCCTGCCTGTGCCGCCCGACCTGTTCGAAGACTGGAAATATTACAGCGGCGCGAACGGCGTGTTCTTTTATACGCGCACCGCGAAAACGGATGCGTTTCTAACAACGGCTCTGGAGCGCCTCGATGATGAATACGCCGAATGTGAAGCGGATATCATCAATGCCGGCAGCGGGGACGTGTCCTTGCTGAGCGGCGGCGGCAATCCCGTCTGTGCGTCCGGCGGCGTCTGTTTTCGCGTGTGGATTCTGGCCCATGCGGGTGCCACAAACGCCTATCAGGCCGGAAGCCCGGAGCGCGCGGCCGGCTGCCCTTGATTATAGTGACCTGATTTCTTCTTCCGCCTCGTCAAAGGCGCGCCGGATGCGCTCTATCAGGGCGGGCGGGTAGGTGCCGGTTTCCGCTTGCTCCTGAAGTTCGGCCGCCAGATCGCCCAGCTTGTTCAGGCAGGCGGATCTGGCCGCGCCCTTGAGGCTGTGCGCGCTTTCTTTTACCCCATGGATATCGTTTTTTTCGTGTTGGTCATACAGGCCGGCCAAAACAGGCCGTGTCAGTTCGATGAATAATTGAAGCATCTCCACGGCTTCTTCGTTGAACGCGCCGATTTGCGCGATAATCGCATCTTTGTCGATAGCCGAGACGGTAGATGCGTTTGCGGCAGTTTCTGGCGCGATGACCTGATGCCCGCTTTCTTTCATCAGTCCCCAGCGGATAAGCAGGCGTTTGAAATGCCCCAGCGTAACGGGCTTAAGAAGACACTCATCGAACCCGTGACTCATATAAATCTGCCGTTGCGCCATCTGGACATCGGCAGTCAGCGCGATTACCGGAAAATGCCTTTCCGTGCCTTTTTCGTCCTCGCGGATCGTCCGGGCGAGCGCGTAACCGTCCATTTTCGGCATATGGAGGTCGGTGAACAGAATGCCGAAGCGGCCGCTCCGGACGGCTTGCAGCGCTTCCTCCCCATCTTCTACGAACGTGGCTTCGACGCCGAGCTTGTCCAGCTGGCGCTTTAATATATCGCGCACGCTGGCGGTATCTTCGGCAATGACCAGCTTGCGCGGCCCGTCGCCTATTTCCATTTTATGCACCTTGGCGGCGGCATCGAGAACCGCTTCACCCAGGCCTATCCGGCTGGCCGGCTTGGTGAGATATGCCACGCCCAGCGAATTCAGCGCGTGTTGCAGGCCCGTATCGTCTCTGGCCGTATACATGAT
>CAKTCH010000286.1 GCA_934538895.1 uncultured Alphaproteobacteria bacterium | reverse complement strand
CGCCTACAGAGGCCTGCAGCGGGGTTTTAAGCGTAAAAAAACGTGAGCAGGATTAATTAACCCTGACGCGCCTTCATGCGCGGGTTCTTTTTGTTGATGACGTATACACGACCGCGACGTTTTACGATCTTGCAGTTACGGTCACGAACTTTCAACGTTTTCAGTGAGTTAACGACTTTCATCGCAGTATTCCTTGCTTAAATTCCGGATCAGGGTCGGACAATAGCGATACGGCCCCCTGCCTGTCAAGCTGAAAACGCCTGATTTTCTTTATATAGCAAGCCCGCCCGCGCCGATGACGATCAGCAGGATATAGACCAGATGGGTGAAATTATGCGCTTCCTGATCCAGACCGAACGACCACCAGAACCAGCGGTCTTTGTACGTCCAGCCCTTCTGGCAGGTATAGATGCCTTTCAGGCGGTCCACCAGGCCATGCACGATGAAATCGACCGGCCCCAGCCACCAGAAAGACGGCGCCAGAAGCAGCGCGATCAATGTGGTGCCCGCCCCGTGCACCGCCGCATGAGAGAGCAGCGGCTTGTAGCCTTCCCAGCCGGGTTTGCCCTTGTTCAACGCCATCCAGTCGGTCTGGAGTAAAAAGTCACAAACGAATTGCTTGGCACGAAAAGCGATATAAAGGACAAGAACGGCCAGAGGTGTCATAAAAATGGATTTCCTAATATTATGAATAATATTTATACGGATATACGATTATGCTGGGAATTGTGCCGTTTGCCAAGCGGCGGCCTGATGGCACGGTTTTTATTAACCACCCGCTAACCCCTTATCGTTCATAGTGAACGTGACTATTTAAAAGGGGTATCCTCTACCCCGGCGGGGACAATAAAGGACATCGAACCCATTATGAGCGGCCAGCAAGCCCGACGCATGTTCAAAGCCGGAGAGATCATCCTGAAACAGGGTGAGCCGGGCGACTGCGCCTATATCATCGAGGAAGGTCAGGTCGAGATCGCCATCGCGCGCAGCGACGGCAAATCGCAGGTTATCAGCACGCGCAGCGCAGGCGCGATCATCGGCGAGATGGCGATCGTCGACGCCGCCCCGCGCGCCGCCACCGTGCGCGCGCTGAAAGACTGCAAGATGCTGGAGATCACGCGCGAGGATTTCGCGCAACGCCTGAAAACGTCCGATCCGGTCATCCAGATGGTTTCGCAGGTCATACTGACGCGCTTCCGCGATACGCTCGCGCGCGCCGAGATATTGCATGAAAGCGCCGCCGTGCCGCCGCCGGAAATTCTGGAACGGCATTACGCGACGCAGACCGATGTGGTCGAGTCCGTCAAGATATCCAATGAATTCAAACACGCCCTTGATAACGGCGGGCTGGCGTTGCATTACCAGCCGATTATCGATCTGCAAAAAGGTATGGTGAACGGTTTCGAAGCGCTGATGCGCTGGACGCACCCGGAGAAAGGCTTTATCTCGCCGGGCGTCTTCATTCCGATCGCCGAGAAAAGCGGCTTAATCGTCGAGGCCAGCAAATGGGCGCTGAAAGAATCCTGCGCGGCGCTCAGGCGCATGGAAGCAGCGCTGGGGCAAAAAGAAAATCTTTATGTCAGCGTCAATTTTTCGAGCCATGATTTCGCCGAAAGTGACTTCGTGGAAAACACCGTCGGCACGACGCTGGCCAGCGGCCTGAAGCCATGGCAGATCAAACTGGAGATCACCGAACGCCTGCTGATGCAGCAGCCGGATATGGCCAAGGAGACTTTGCAGAAATGCAAGGATGCCGGGATGGGCATTTCGATCGACGATTTCGGCACGGGTTATTCCTCATTAAGTTACCTGTATTATTTCCCGATCGAGACGCTGAAGATCGATCAGAGCTTCATCCGCGCCATGGAAAAAGACACGCGCAGCCGCGAACTGGTGAAATCCATTATCGGGCTGGGCCAGAATATGGGCCTGAACA
>CAKTCH010000285.1 GCA_934538895.1 uncultured Alphaproteobacteria bacterium | reverse complement strand
GGTTATAGCTGGGCAGGTTCAGGTCGGACGCCTTGTCCGTATGATGGGTTTTCAGGGTCATCGGTAACCTCCTTTGATCACATCAATTTCCTTTATTTTACCGCAGACAGTCGATATTATGTCCTGCAAAGATGGTTTATCAGCCTTGTGAAATTGTGGCATCTCGCGTATAGTCTCGCCGGATAAACCGATTGAAAATTGTGGTAAATCAGGCAGATGGCAAAAAACAGCGCGCTAGAATCGCTCTCGTTCGAACAGGCTCTTGAAGAGCTGGAGGGGATCGTGCGCGACCTTGAGACGGGCAAAGCGCCGCTTGAGGAGTCCATCGGCGCATACGAGCGCGGCATCATCCTGAAAAACCATTGCGAAAAGAAACTGAAAGAAGCGCAGTCCAAGATCGAGAAAATCACGATTGCCGCCGACGGCAGCGTGAAAACAGAACCATTCGACATCAATTCATAAAGTCAAGGAACGATCATGCCTTCACCCAGAGAAGCATCCGACAATCTCCAGCGCGTCATGGACGAGGCAATTGCGGCCGTCAACAAAACCATTGAGCGCCTTCTCCCGGAAACGGACCTCGCAGAAAACCGCCTCTATGAAGCGATGCGCTACGGCGTCCTCGGCGGTGGCAAGCGCCTGCGCCCCGTAATGGTGATGGAAACCTCGCGCCTGTTCAATGTCGATCCGAACAAGGCCCGCCGCGTCGCCGCCGCCCTGGAATTCGTGCACTGCTATTCGCTGATCCACGACGACTTGCCCGCGATGGACGATTCCGACACGCGCCGCGGCCAGCCCGCCGTGCACCGCAAATACGACGAAGCCACCGCCATCCTCGCGGGCGACGCGCTGCTCACACTGGCGTTCGATGTATTGGCGCATCCCGACACGCACCCCGATCCGCATGTGCGCATCGAACTGGTGCGCAAGCTTGCCATCGCCGCCGGGCCGCACGGCATGGTCGGCGGCCAGATGCTTGATTTGATCGGCGAGGAAAAGGAATTCGACCTCGGCACCATCTCGCGTCTCCAGCGCATGAAAACGGGCCAGTTGATGGCCTATGCCTGCGAAGCGGGCGCCATCCTCGGCAAGGCCGACGAGCCGCACAAGAAAGCCCTGTGCAATTACGCCTACGACCTCGGCCTCGCCTTCCAGGTGACGGACGACGTGCTCGACGTCGAAGCCGACCCGAAAATGACCGGCAAACCCGCCAACCAGGACGACAAGGCCGGTAAGTCCACCTTCGTATCCACAATGGGGAAAGAGCAGGCGAAAGCCCGCGCCGATATGCTGGTGCAGCAAGCCATCCGCCATTTGAAAGTCTTCGAAGGGCGCGCCGAAACATTGAAAGACCTCGCGCTCTATGTGCTGGAGCGCCGGGCGTAACCCAACCATGCAAGAGAGTATAATGCGTATCTATTCCATTGATGATTTAAGAACCGCCAGCGCTATCATGCGCAAAATCCGCGAGGCAAATCCCGAAGCTGCCGCCGCTATCCTGAACGGCGAGCATAAGGACTGGATTAAAAACGAGTCGAAAAAACATACATTAACCGCAGAATTCTTTCGCAATTGCTTTGCCGGCTTTTTTAAAGGGCGCAAAACACAACCGGACATCCAGCCCGACAGGGAAGAACAGCGGATCTATGCCGTTTACTGCCGCGACTTATGCCGCTCTATCCATCGTTACTGCACGGAAAACCCGCTCATCCTTGAGGACATCCATCTGAACGATCAGGAACGCAACCTGATCGGCCTCCCGTGCCGCAGTCCCGTTAAATGGGCGGACGAGCCGTCTTTCGTCCTGCCAATGCCGAAACCACGTGTATAAGCTCACACTAACGCTCCCTTTTTATATTGACATAATTTTATTTTTATGTTTTTTATACCATCTAGACAGATGATGAGGCAATGACATGGCAAAAGATTTTACACGAGTAGAGGG
>CAKTCH010000284.1 GCA_934538895.1 uncultured Alphaproteobacteria bacterium | reverse complement strand
TTCGTGTTTCTTTGTGTCCTTCGTGACTTCGTGGTGAAAAAAATACCACCGAAAATGCGCAGGAATCCCGTCAATTGATTTGCGGCTTGAAATAGCCCTTTTCATACGCGGACTCCGCCGCCGGAACGGCATAATCTTCAAGGAATTCACCGGCGTTGATCGGCGCGGAATCAGCGGACAGGGTCGCGTGGAACACTTTTTCCGGGCTGGCGGCGGCGCGGAAATCGATGCCGGAGCCGGGCTGGATATCCGCCTGCACATCCACCACGCAGCCGATATTGATTTCGGTTTCAGTTTCACTGATGACACATTCACCGGCGGGCGGCAGGACCGGCGCGGCCTGAGCCGCCGACGCGTAAGCGGGCATGATGGTTTCGCGAAGGCCCGAGGCATGAACGATGGTACGCACGCCGTTTTCATCGGTCACGTCGGAAACAGCGGGCGGGCGCGCCGGGGCGGCCTGATTTTCCTGCTCCTGCGCCGGAACCGGCACGGTCTGTGCGGGCGCTTCCTGCGCAGGCGGCGCACTGGCTGGCGCGGCATTGTCATGGCCCGCAGGGTAAATCGTTTCGATGACGCCCGAGCCGTAAAGTATCTGGCGCACCCCATCGTCCCCGGTCGCATCGAAAAGGATTTCACGCGGCGCCGGAGCGGCGATCGCGGGCGCAGGCGTTTGATCGACGACGGACTCCGCCGCTTTTACCGGCTCTGCCTTGACCGGTTCTACAGCCGTCACATCCCCCGTCTGTTTCCAGGCGGGCAGTTCCGGAGGCAGAGGAGGGTGCTCAGCCGTTTGAAGCTGCTCGACCATTTCCGGCATGGGCAAAGGCGGTTCCAGCGCTTTATCCTGAACGACATCATGAGTGATCTCATGAGCGGGAAGGTCGTTCACCACCGATACGAACGCCCCGGCTGAGGGAGGGGCGGATTCGGCAGCGGGAATATCCAGCGACGCGCCCGTCAGCACCGACAATACGGAACCGATACCAGCGCTGAGCAGGAAAGCCGTTCCCGCGCTCTTCGATTTGAAAATAGCGCGGAAGGCATCCCGTACGCGGGGGCGGCCCACGGTGATACCGCGCGCGCGTTCTTCCGCGCGGCGGGATGTATATTCGTGAAGCCCTGCGCCCAGCGCCGCCACGCCGCTGCCGGCCACCAGCATCAACGCGCCGGGCAGCACAGCCGCCACAGCCGTCATGCCGCCCGCGACCAAAGCCGCCTTGGAAGTAAGCATGTTTTGCAGGAGGTCTTTTACGCGAAACGCCGGTAAGGGATTGCCTGCCGCCTTTAGCGCCGCCCGTTGTTTGAAATAACCCATGCCCCCCGAAGCCGCCATCACAGCGGCCAGACCGGCGCCGGCCACGACAAGGGCGGGCGCACCCGCCCACAATGCCGTCGCGGTCGCAGCGGACTTCACCGCCAGCACTGAAGCAGCGCCGCCCAGCGTACCCAGTACCATTGCCACCTGCTGACGGCGCTTTTCGCCGTTGGCCGGATGGCGTTCCTTACGGCTCAGCGCTGCGATGGTCGCGGTCTTGCCTTGCAGGGTCTTATAAGGCGGACGATCGATGGTATTCAAACTGGCCATGGCTGACAAAAATCCTCTTTTTCTACACCTGTCTTGCCGGACGCTTATCGGTCACGAGCGCCTGATGCGTGATGCCCGCGGGCGGATTGTTTTCATCGGGCACGGCGATCAGATCGACATGGCCGCACGCCGCCAGCGTATCGACGACGATGGCGTCAATATCATCGACCTGTACGAAAATCCGGCCCTCGGCGGACAGCGATACGGCGCAATCCTCAACCCCCAGCACCAGCGGCCCGGCAGGAAGGGTGCCCGGCACGACCAGAACGATCTCGCCCGCATCCGTCATGATAATATCCATATCCGTAATCATGGGCGGCAGTTCTACCGGAGAAATTAAGATTATGCAAAAGAAAATATAAAAAA
>CAKTCH010000283.1 GCA_934538895.1 uncultured Alphaproteobacteria bacterium | reverse complement strand
GAATAGACCTTGATGATGATATAGGCCGGCAGGCCGATGGCGTAGCCCATCAGCACGTTGGCGGTCATGGCCGTTTCTTCCGGCGTGAACGCGCCGCGCTCGAACAGGACTTTGATCAGTACATCCGGAATGGTGATCAGCGCCACGGCGGCGGGCAGCGCCAGCAGCAGGCAGATTTCCATCGCGCGGTTGAACAGATGCTTGGCATCGTCATGATCGTCCGCGGCAAGACTTTTCGACAGCATCGGCAGCAGCGCCGTGCCCACCGCAATCCCCACCATGCCCAGCGGCAGCTGGTTGAGGCGATCGGCGTAATAGAGGTACGAGATCGAGCCTTCGGGCAGAAACGACGCGATAATGATGTCCGCGAACAGATTGATATGCACGACCCCCGCACCCAGCACCCCCGGCCCCATCAGGCGGAACAGGCGCTTCACATCGAGCGTCAGGCGCGGACGGACGACCGGTAATTTGATCTTCGCGCGGCGCAGACAAAACACCAGCCAGATGAACTGGAAGATACCGGCGGCGAACACGCCCCATGACAGCGCATAACCGCCATTACCCAGATACGGCGTGCCGAAATACAAAAACAGGCACATGGACAAGTTGAAGATAATCGGCGCGGCGGCGAACGGCGCGAAGCGGTCATGCGCGTTGAGCATCCCGCCCACCAGCGAAGACAGCGACATCAGCAACAGATAGGGAAACGTAATGCGCGACATCTCGACCGCGTAATCGTATCGCGCCTCGCCCGTATGGAACCCCGGCGCGATCAGCAACATCAGCAACGGCATCGCCGCCATCATCAACAACGTGAACGGCAGCAGGATAGAAAGCATCACCGCGAACGCCTCGCCCGAGAATTTCGCGGCGGCCTCTTCGCCTTCCTTCGACATTTTTTCCGAATAGAGCGGCACGAACGACACGCTGAACGCGCCTTCCGCCGTCACGCGGCGAAACAGGTTGGGCAGTTTCAACGCCACGAAGAACGCATCCGCGATCGGCCCCGCGCCCAGCATGGCGGCGGTGAGAATATCGCGCAGGAATCCGAAAATACGGCTGAGGCCCGTCAGGCCGGCGACCGTCGCCATCGCTTTGACCAGTTTCATGAGGCGGGACTATAAAGGAATCCCCTTTGCCCGCCTAGGCCCCGCCCGCCCTGCGCCAAAAATAATCTGCCGATTGCTAAAACCCGAAAACTGGTTTAGCTTTATTCCATGCTCGCATTCCAGTCAGTCCCGACCAATCGACGCCGACGCCGTAGCCATTAGCACGGTGACGCAAGGCAGGCCGCTCGTGTTCACCTTTTCACCCAAGGAACACGTAAAAGAAAGCGGATATCATGACCTCTACCAGACACTTTATCAATCTCGACCGGATTTCGCCGGACATACTGAAAAACATCCTGGCCCATGCGCACACACTCAAGGCGCAAAAATATACGCCGCCGCAATTGTTGCGCGGCCTCTCTCTTGCCATGATTTTTGACAAGAAATCGACGCGGACGCGCCTGTCCTTTGAGATTGCGATGAAACAGCTTGGCGGCCACGTCACCGTCATGACCAAGGATGAAATGCAATTGGGCGTCAATGAAAGCATCGAAGATACCGCAAAGGTTCTCTCCCGCTTTGTCGACGCCGTGATGATCCGTCTTTCCGATCATTCCATGGTCGAGGAACTGGCCGCGCATTCGTCCATTCCCGTCATCAATGCCCTGACCGATGCCTCGCACCCGTGCCAGATCATGGCCGATTTAATGACCATCGAGGAAAAGAAAGGGCGTGTCGAAGGGCTGACGCTTGCCTGGTGCGGAGATTACAACAATGTCGCCAAAACTTTCGTACAGGCCGCGCCGATTTTCGGCTTTCATTTGAATATCGCCAGCCCGGCCCTGCCGGGCAGCTTCACGCCGCAGGAGGCCGTGCGCGGCGCCGACGTCGTCATCACCGACACATGGGTGTCGATGGGCGAGGAA
>CAKTCH010000282.1 GCA_934538895.1 uncultured Alphaproteobacteria bacterium | reverse complement strand
ATCTGGTCGACCTGAAACGCGCCTTTAATGAAAAACGGCTGGCGGCCGTGCATGTGGATTTGCAAAATTGTTATTTCCGGGAGGAAACGATGGCGGCTTATCCGGCCGCGAACGATCTCGCTGCTGTCTTGCGCGCACGGGAGGTGCCCAACCACTGGGTGGCTTATACGCGCGACTGGTCGGTCCGCACGCCGCTCCAGTTCTCGCAAAAATACACCAATACGGCCCTTGATCTACACCGGGCGATAGATATCGCCGCCGGGGAGAAAATTTTTGAAAAAGCGGGGCAGGGCGCGTTCGATCATGCGGATGCGCCGCTTTGCCGGACATTGAGGGCCGACGGCACGCGGGCCCTCGTCGTCGACGGCGTTATCCATTCCGCCTGCGTGGCGCAAACCATCGCGGGCGCGATGACAAAAGGCTTGCAGGTTTTCGCCGCCATCGATGCCACCGACTGCCACATTGCCGATCATGCGATGTGGCGACACTGGATATTGCATACGCTGCAGGATCCGTCGCGCGCGCATCTGCTGACGGTCACGACGAGCCATGCGATCAGGCGGGCCTTGTCTCCCGCGCTATAAACATGCTTTAACGGATGCATGAAAATACTCACCTGGAACATCAATTCCGTCCGCCTGCGCGCGCCCATCGTCGTCGATGTGATGCGCCGTCTAAAGCCCGATGTCGTCTGCCTGCAGGAAACGAAGACGCCGGATGAATTCTTTCCGCGCGAAGCGTTCGAGGCTGAAGGCTACCAATATATCCATGCGCACGGCATGAAATCCTATAACGGCGTGGCGATCCTTTCGAGAAAGCCGTTCAGCTCGTTCGACATTCATCACCGCTGCGGACGTGAGGACTGCCGCCATATCGCGGTCAATGTCGGGGGCGTTCTGCTGCATAATCTCTATATACCGGCGGGCGGGGACGAGCCCGATCCGGAGATCAACGAGAAATACAAACACAAGCTCGCTTTCGTCGATGAAATGACGGGCTGGTTTAAAAAGAATTTTAAATCCACCGACCCTATGGTCGCTCTCGGTGATTTCAACATCGCCCCGCTGGAGCATGATGTCTGGTCATCGAAGCAATTAAGGAACGTTGTCTCGCACACCGAACCCGAAATAACCCGCTTGAATAAAATGCAAAAATCCTTGGATTGGACCGATGCTATCCGCCATTTCGTGCCGCCCGAAGAAAAATGCTATACATGGTGGAGCTACCGCAATAGCGACTGGAAAAAATCCAATCGCGGCCGCCGCCTCGATCATATCTGGGTGACAAAGCCGCTGGAAGCGCGCTTGAAGAAACACACCATCCTCACCGAAGCCCGCGACTTCGAAAAGCCTTCGGATCATGTGCCGGTTATGATCGAGCTGCAAGGCTAACTTTTCCCCGGTGCCACGCCCACAGCGCGATAAAGCTTCCGGCCGCGCACAGCCATCCGGCGATGACAAAGAGGCCGTCACCGATCCCGCCCGCTGTAACCGCCAGCCCGACCAGCATGCTTATGGGGATGAAAAATAGTTCCCGCAACAGGTTCATCGTCGATAAGATTGTGGCGCGGCGCGATGAATCCACGCGGCTGTTAATCGCATCGTTGACGCGCGGTGCGGCAAGGCCGAACAGGAACGATCCGCCCAGCATTAACAGAATGACTCCGTGCGGGCCGATGACGGCACCCGCGCCGATGCACACGCAGAGGGCGGCGATCAGGCACAGGCCGAGCATGCGGTGATTGCTTACCTTTCCGTCCAGCCTGTGCGCGAAATGACCGGAGAGGCCGGACAGCATGAAGCCGACCGCCATTAGCATCCCGTAATAATATTCAGGTAAATCCAGCGCCATGTAATACGGCTGCTGCGCCCACATGATGAGCTTCGTGCCGGAAAACAGCATGCCCGCGAACAGGATGATGAATCCAACCTCGGCATGGCCGCGCAGGGCATAATGCACCGTGATCGCCATGTCTTTGAGCGGATGCCCCTGCAC
>CAKTCH010000281.1 GCA_934538895.1 uncultured Alphaproteobacteria bacterium | reverse complement strand
CCGGCGTGCTGATCGGCGGGGACAGCAAAACGCATACCCTGAGCGACACAGTCATAGACAGGCTGTGCGAGCAATTAAAACAGTTGGCAGACAGTCATAAGTTGCTGATTACCATCTCCCGCCGCACGCGCGCCGATCAGGCGCAAAAACTCAAAAGCGCGCTCGCCGGTACCGACGCCTATATCTGGGACGGCACGGGCGACAATCCCTATTTCGGCATCCTCGCGCAGGCGGATTATTTAATCGTCACGAACGACAGCGCCTCGATGATCTCGGATGCCGCCACGACGGGCAAGCCGGTGTACCTCGTCGCGCTCGCAGGCGGCTCGCCCAAATTCACCCGTTTATATGAGCATTTCCGCAATCTAGGCATTACCCGCGATTTCGAGGGTATTTTGGAAAACTGGGCCTACCCGCCCCTGCACGACGCGCAGAAAATCGCCGATTCCGTACGCAAAGCCTCTGGATTGTTTTGATTTTGCGTCTTGTCCGCCCCCCTTATGGCCGCTATGTCTATGGGATATAGCAACACTGAGTAAAAGACATGACCAACACGATACACACCAAGGTGCTGATTATCGGCTCCGGCCCTGCGGGATACACCGCCGCCATCTACGCCGCCCGCGCCAACCTGAGCCCTATTCTCGTCACCGGTATGGAGCCGGGCGGACAGCTGACCATCACGACGGACGTGGAAAACTATCCCGGCTTCGCCGACCCAATCCAAGGGCCGTGGCTGATGGAGCAGATGAAAGCGCAGGCCGAGCATGTCGGCACGAAGCTCGTCCACGACCTGATCGTCGATGTCGATTTATCCAGACGCCCCTTCACGGCCAAGGCGGACGGCGGCACGGTTTACACGGCCGACACGCTTATCATTTGCACCGGCGCGAAAGCGCGCTGGCTTGGGCTGGAGAGCGAAAAGACCTTCCGCAACATGGGCGTCTCCGCCTGCGCTACCTGCGATGGCTTCTTCTTCCGCGGCAAAAAAGTCGCGGTCATCGGCGGCGGCAATTCGGCCGTTGAAGAAGCCCTCTTTCTCTCGCAGCTGTGCCAAAAAGTCACCCTCATCCACCGCCGCGATAGCTTGCGCGCCGAAAAAATCGCGCAGGCGCGCCTGTTCGCCAATCCCAAGATCGAGGTTATCTGGGACAGCGCCGTCACTGAAGTACTGGGCGTAAAGCCGGGGCAAGGCGACAATCCCGGCGTGACGGGCATCGCCCTGCAAAACCTGAAGACCGGGGAGACATCGCAACTCGATCTCGACGGCATGTTCGTCGCCATCGGTCACGATCCGGCGACGGAACTCTTCAAAGGCAAGCTTGAACGGGACAAGGAAGGCTATATCATCACCGCGCCGGATTCGACCGCGACCAATATCCCGGGTGTCTATGCGGCGGGCGATGTGAAGGATAAAACCTACCGTCAGGCCGTGACAGCGGCGGGCATGGGCTGTATGGCGGCCCTAGAGGCCGACCGCTTCCTCGCGGAACATGAAACGAACGATTTGCATGCACAGGCGGCGGAATAATTCTCCGCCTGCCTGCCATAAAAAAGGATAAAAAATGGACTGGGACAAACTGAGAATCTTCCACGCGGTTTCCAAAGCAGGCAGTTTCACCCACGCGGGCGAAGCCTTGAACCTGAGCCAGTCGGCCGTCTCGCGCCAGATCAGCACGCTTGAGGAAAGCATCAGCGTCACCCTGTTCCACCGCCATGCGCGCGGCCTGATCCTGACCGAGGAAGGCGAGTTGCTGTATAATACCGCCGATGAACTCTTCGCCAAGATGGCGATGATCGAAGGACAGTTGGCAGACTCCAAACAATTGTCCGAAGGCCCCCTGCGTATCACCGCCGCGCCGTTCATCGGCTCGACTTGGCTGGCGCCGCGCTTGAAAAACTTGAAAGACACGCATCCCGATGTGCAGCTGACCCTGCTGCTCGACGACCGCATCCTGAATTTGAGCATGCGCGAGGCAGACGCCGCGATCCGTCTGTA
>CAKTCH010000280.1 GCA_934538895.1 uncultured Alphaproteobacteria bacterium | reverse complement strand
TCGTATAGCGGTAGAGGGGGATTTCACGGCCGCTGAGTACCAGCTTGGCATAAAGGATTTCGCCCGCCTTGGCGACGTAGCCGTCTTCGGTCTGGAAATTGTCATACATGACTTCGATCGTGTCGCCCTTGCGGATGTCGCGCTGGAAGTCGATGTTCCACGAATAAATCTTGATCGCGGCGTTCACGACCGATTGCGGGATGCCCGCCTGCTCGGCCGCGCCGGAAAGGGAATTCTTGATAACGGCTTTTTTCGCCGTGACGACCTGATTGACCTCTTTCTCGATCAGGGCGGCGCGGAAGCCAGCGTCGATCTTCTCGACATTGACGGTCTTGATCGGGTCCATTTCGATGCGCAGGGCGGCGAATTGCAGCCTGCCCTCCTCATCCGGGATGAAGTGCATCTGCACGTCCTGTCCCGCTTTCAGGCGGCGCGGATCGAAGTGCTTTTTCAGGGCGGCGATCGCCTCGTGGGAGTCTTCCGCCGGCACGCCCGCCTTTTCCATGACGGCGCCCAGCGCGTCGCCCGGCTCGACCGTGACGATCTTATCGGTCGGTCCCTGAATGGTCTCACCGACGGCCGAAGCCAAAGAGAGCTGCCCGTACAGGCTGCCGTCCAGCAGGCCCGAAAGACCCTCATCGTCACCCGACGCGGGAGAAACCCGGTTCAGCGCAGCCGCCTGCCAGCTTTCAACGGGCGCCTTGCCGGCAAAAGAGGCCAGCACAGGCAGGCCCATGCCGACAACCAGCGCCACGCCCGCCACATAACGAACCCGCAGTTTGTTGCTGCGGGTCAAGAGCGTGCGTTCACGAATGCCGGCGAAACCCGCCGCTTTCAGTAGGGCTGCCTTCGACATCTGCGCCGCGTTCGCGGCTGCGTCTTTTAAAGGATTGAAATTCTTTCCGTTCGATTTTGTCTTTCGACTCATCACATCACCCAAACCGCCTGACGGCAGTTATCTTAAGTCCTCATGCCTTGTGTTGAAGAAGTACAGCGGAATTGTTCGTCGCGTTTTTTCCTTGGTAAGCTTTCTCGCTCTTGCCAAAAGGATTAGCACACGATTTTGGGGAATCCAACCCCCCGAAAATCTTATCAACACGCATTTGTTCTTCTTCGATTTTCATGATTTTTTTCAATAGGTTATACGCCGCATTCCGTGGAAATCACCTCGTGGGCCTTGGTCGAGCCGCTTAAAGAAAAACTATCCACCGTGGCCGTGCCGCGGCTGGACGTCCCTTTGACCATCATGGAGGAGCCGGATTTGATGGCCTCGGTAATCGCGTTGTCCTGCGCGGAATCGGGCGCCCAGGCCATGTCGTCCTGCGTGAACAGGCTGAAAGTGCGCGCGCCGATCGTCACGCTGGCCTCTGAATTGGTTTTATAGGTATAGCCCGTCGAATAGCTGAAAACATTGCGACTGCCCTCGGCGGGGCGATGAGTGACGAGGGCGAAGATATCGCCGCGCGATTTGTAATTCCCCTGATGCCTGGACGGCTTGGCCACCATGTAGCAGACCTTGTTGCCGTTCTCCAGAAAGACATAGGCCGACCACGAGCCGAACGTGCCGAGCAGTTTGGGCTCGGAAGCCTGCGCGTGTTGCGCAAACAGGCCGCACCCCAAAGCCAAGGCCGTCAGGAAAAGCGTCTTGCGTATCATATATGCCCTAAATCCCTCAAATCCGTTGCCTGTGAAGACAGATACTTCGCCCGCCATTATGGCGAGAATATGATGAACATCCCATTAACCAGAATAGCCCACGGGGCCGGAACGGCCAAGGGATTTCAAGGATACGCAGTATATTGTCATAAGTTATTTGACCCATGCCGGCTCTTATCTGTATCATGGTAAATATGAGGCTGAAGGCAGGCTAAGGGGGATATATGGCGATCCGTTCAATCTTGATGATGACGGCATTGGGCGCATGCATGGCGGCGGGCATCGGCACCGATGCTTTTGCCAAAGGAAGAAGCTACACCGTCACGAAAACAACCGTTTACAGCTATGATTTCCCCGAC
>CAKTCH010000279.1 GCA_934538895.1 uncultured Alphaproteobacteria bacterium | reverse complement strand
TTTCATCCGTGCATTGCGTCGTCGTGTCCGCCAGCATGGAACTCATACTTTGCGCCGGTACGATTTGCTGGTTTATGATGGTAAGTCTTGATTTGACGATCGCCGATTTTTTATCAGGGCTGATGACGATGGATTCTATTTTCTCCGTGATAGTCGCCCCTTGCATACTATCGTAACTTTCGCGGGCCATATCCAGCGTATTTTTCTTGTTGAGGGTCAACGGCATTTCGATAGGAGCTTCAAGGGGCTGACGAACGGTCGTTAATATATTGGCCTTATAATCATCGTGCATGGCTCTTTCGATAAAGGTACGATATTGCTCGAAAGTTTTCTTGAAAACCGTTTTGCCTTCCTCGCTGAAGACACGAATGGATTCCTCGGTCAGTCCGTTTTGCGCCTGCGCGGCATAGGGCGCCGCCAGACACAGGGCGGCCATCAGCAAAAATGTAAAAATTGGCAATCGGAACACGGGTTTACCTCTATAAGCAGTATCTAATTCAACTCCAGGAAGCTACCATCCCGCGAAAACGAGGTAAAGCACTGTGAGGGATAGGCTGTGTATAGTTTGCCGCGGCTATTCCGCAAGGACCGTGACATGGCCCATCTTGCGGCCTTCCTTGCATTCATCCTTGCCATATAGGTGAAGACAGGCGTTTTTCTTTTCCAGCCAGACGCCCAGCTTGCGGGCATCGGCGCCGATTATATTGTGCATGACAGCATCGGCATGGCGGGCGGGGGTGCCGACCGGCATTCCGGCGACGGTGCGGATATGCTGTTCGAACTGGGACACCGCGCAGGCGTCGATGGTCCAGTGGCCGGAGTTATGTGTGCGCGGCGCGATCTCGTTGGCCAGCAATTGGCCGTCGCGGGTGATGAACATTTCCAGCGCCAGCACGCCGACCAGATCGACGGCATCCGCCAGCAGACGCGTCATGGCGCGGCCCTGTTCTGCGAGTTCCTCGGGGATAGGGGCGGGGATGGTGCTTTTGGCTAGAATGTGGTTGCGGTGCTCGTTCAGGATCGGGCCGTAAATGGCTGTCTGCCCCAGCTTGTCCCGGGCGATAATCATCGAGACTTCACAGACGAAATCGACCAGCTCCTCGACGATCAGCTCCTGCTTGCCAAGGTATTTCCATGCTTCGTCCGGGTCGTCGCCGTGGGTGAATTTCAACTGGCCTTTGCCGTCGTAACCGAAGCGCGTGGTTTTCAAGATGCCGTGCGCGATCTTCATTTCCGTCATCGCGGGGTCTATTTCCGCCGCCTTTTGGGCAACGCTCCAGCGCGCGGTGGGAATGCCGATATCGTTCAGGAATTTCTTTTCGGTTGGGCGGTGCTGGGCGATTTCCAGCAGCCGGTCGTCCGGGAAAACAGGCTTATGCTTTTGCAGGAAACGCACCGTTTCCACCGGGATGTTTTCAAATTCGTATGTAATGACATCGACGCTGTCGGCGAATTCTTTCAGTTTCTTGCCGTCGTCATAATCGCCGACAAAGGTGCGGGCCGCGACCTGGCTCGCGGGGCTGTTTTCCTCGGGGCAGTATATATGAACGCTTACACCCAGACGCGCCGCCGCAAGGGCGCTCATGCGGCCCAGCTGGCCGCCGCCCAGAATGCCTACGGTCTTACGGTCAAGCTTCATAAATCCATGTCCCTAGTTTGATGGTGCAAGGGCTACCGAGTCAGTTTGCTTCCGGCGGAAATCGTCGAGACGCTGCGCTAATGATGTATCACTTAAGGATAGTATGGCAACCGCCAGCAGGGCCGCATTTTTAGCGCCGGCCTGACCGATTGCCAGCGTGCCAACGGGAACGCCGCCCGGCATCTGCGCGATAGATAATAAACTATCAAGGCCTTTCAGTGCTTTACTCTCCACGGGTACGCCCAGAACGGGCAGGGGAGTCATGCTGGCGCACATGCCGGGTAAATGTGCCGCGCCGCCCGCGCCGGCGATGATAACCTTCAGGCCCTTATCCCTGGCGCTCTTGGCGAATGCGCACAGGCGGTCAGGCGTGCGG
>CAKTCH010000278.1 GCA_934538895.1 uncultured Alphaproteobacteria bacterium | reverse complement strand
AATCCGTGAAAAACCGCCCTGACGGGGCAGCCCTTCCTACACTTTGCGGCTTTCGGGTTAATTGTTTGCTAAAAAAGAAAAATTTTGATTTTCCAAAACACATACAGGCGTATTTAAGCTGCCCGCGCACAAGGTATGATAAGGGGGTACAGATTGACTCTCCCCCTCCTCCGGCGCATCATGGCCAAGGAAAGTCGCCGTTTTCTGAAGCCCGTATCCGAGAAAGGTATAGCTATGATGACCCTGAATACAGACGTTCTCTTCGTTACCCCCAAGACCCTGATGACCATGGTTTCTCAGGCTCAGGGCTATACGCGCGGCCTCCCGTACGACCTTCACAGCCTGTTTGAAACCCAGCGCACCAACTGGCAGGCCATGGTCGAAGCGCAGGAATCCCTGATCGGCAGCATGAAAACGATTACCCGTCAGCAAACCCGCATCATGGACACGATATGGCGGAACCATACGGCCTTCCTGAATCTGGTACTGGACGAAGGCACCCCGGAGGGCAAAATCGCCCGCCACGCCGAGGTCACCAGGAAACATTATAAAGAATTGATTCAGGAAGTCCGCGAATGGCAGGACACTATGACGGACACACTGCGCAACGCTGCCGACATACTGCACCACCGCACGGTCAGCACCCTGAGCGAAGGCCAGCGTCAGGCGCAAGCCGGCAAGGCCCTGCTCATCCCGGCCAACGCCGACGACATGACCGAGCGCAAGACAGCCGCCTGACCTGATGCCCATTACATTTGATGAGTTCTTAAAAGTCGATATTCGTGTCGGCACGATTGTGGACGCGCAGGAATTCCCAGAAGCCAAAAAACCCGCCTTTAAGCTCTGGGTCGATTTCGGCCCGGAAATCGGCGTCAGGAAAACATCGGCGCAGATCACCGTAAATTACAGACTTGATGAACTGGTTGGCAGGCAAGTCGCGGGCGTAGTCAATTTCCCGCCCCGCCAGATCGGTAAATATATGTCTGAATTCCTGATACTGGGATTCCCCGACGAAAACGACGCCGTAACCCTGATCACCCCGGGCAAGAAGGTTCCGGATGGCGGGCGTCTTTATTAAGCCGGAAGCTGGATAACGGCACGCACGCCGCCCTGCGGGCTTTGCTCCAGCCAGATTTTGCCGCCATGCGCATGAACCATTTCACGCGCGATCGGCAACCCCAGACCCACGCCCCCTGTAGCCGCGTTGCGCGAAACATCGACGCGGACAAAAGGTTTGAACACTTCTTCCCACTGATCCTGCGGAATACCGGGGCCGTCGTCATCGACCAGTATTTCCACATGCGCGCCGTCATCGATATAACGCGCATCCACCCCTATATGCGACGCATATTTCCTGGCGTTCGCCACGATGTTGGTCAGGCCGCGCTCAAACGCCAGCGGGCGCAGCATCAGGGAGATATCGTTATCCATTTGTAATTGAATATCGGCGCCCTGGCGTTTCATACCCGCGACGATGCGCTCAAGGATAGCGCGCAAATCCGTGCGTTGCGGCTGTTCGCCATCCTCGCCTTTGGCGAAATCCAGATAGGCGTTTATCATGCGTTCCATATCGGCGATATCGCCGCACAGCGCATCGGCGTCAGGCCCTTCCGGCAACATCGCCACTTGCAGCCGCATCCGCGTCAGCGGCGTGCGCAGATCGTGCGAAACGCCCGCCAGCATCGCGGCGCGCTGGGTGATCTGGCGCTTGACGCGCTCGTGCATGTCAAGGAAAGCCTGCGCCGCCTGCCGCACTTCGCGCGCCCCTTCCGGCTTGAAAGAGGACGGCACATCAAGCCCGCGCCCGAAACGTTCCGCCACCACCGCCAGACGGCGGATAGGGCGGATTTGATTGCGCATGAAAAGAATGGCAACCGACAGCAGGATAATAGAACTACCGATCATCCAGAGAATGACGATATAGCTGGAGGAGGAAAACATGCGGCGCTGCGGCAGGCTGACCAGCAGGACTCCATTTTCCATCTGTACCCGCACATCGACCCATTTTTCCTCGCCATCGATGTCCAGCGCGAAAGGGCGCCGCACCTTGGCGGCCATT
>CAKTCH010000277.1 GCA_934538895.1 uncultured Alphaproteobacteria bacterium | reverse complement strand
GGTCTGCCTCACCATGCCGGGCGGCGAGAGGCGACCCGCCAGCGTGCGGCTGGCCGCCTGCACCGGGCCGATGAAGATGCCGAGCGCCATCGCCAGCAGGATGAACGTATTCTTGTCATGCGTCATAAGGATCGCAAGGCCCGTCAAAATCAAACCAAACAGCGAGAGAATGACGGTCGGTTTCGATCCGATCCAGTCGTCGAGATACGCGAACAGGAATGCGCCGAGGCCTGCCGTTACATTCAGGCCGATGGCGAAGATCAGGATTTCCTGAAAATCCATGCCGTATTGTCCCGCCGCATAGACGCCGCCGATGGCGAACAAGGTGTTCAGACCGTCGCGGTAGAGCGCGCTGCCGACCAGATAGGTGGCGAGGTTCTTGTGGCCGCGCACGTTTTTAATCATGGCGGCGAGCTGGGCCATGCCCTGGTTGGCGGCCTGCGTGATAGAGAGCGGCGCGCGCTCGATATCCTTCGTGAACACAAACATCGGAATCATGAAGACCGCGAACCACAGGGCCGTCAGCACGGCGCTGGCACGCACGTTGAGAGAATCCTGCCCGCTCACCCCGAACAACGGCTCCATCTGGCCGATGCCGACGAGGCCGAGCATGGTAATCAGCAACGCGACAAGCCCGCCGAGATACCCCATCCCCCACGCCCAGCCGGATACACGACCGATTTTTCCAGGCGGCGCGACATGCGGCAGCATGGCGTTGTAGAATATCTGCGCCATTTCGAACCCGATATTCGCGAGAATGACGCAGACCAGGATGAACAGGACGTTGAGCGGCGCATTCACCGGCTCGCCGAAGACCAGCAAAGCGGTCGGAATAATGCACAGCATCGAGAACCAGAAAACCCAGCGCTTGCGGTTGCCTGCATGGTCGGCGACGGCGCCGAGTACCGGCCCCAGCACGGCGATGGCGAACCCCGAAAGACCGATGGCAAAGCTCCACTGCGCGGCACCTTGCGTCTCGTCGCCGATCACCGCGCGAGAAAAATAGACGCTGTAGATAAAGGTAATGATGACCGTGCCGAACGCCGTGTTCGCCCAGTCATACAGGCACCAGCTGAAGACCGACTTACGGGTTTGGGGCGGGATATCGAGGGAATCGAGCGACATGGAAAGCCTGTTCTGATGGATATGCGTCCGGGCCAGCCTACCATCCGCCGCTGAAAAGAAAAAGCCCGCAAAACCACCCCCAGCCGCCTGTCCGCGCGAGCAGGGTTCCCGCAGCAAGGCGGAGAATTTTATTCAGTTTGTTTAAAAAACATGGTATAGGTTGAGTAATAAAAAACAAAAAAATACAGGGAGAAACAATGATGGGAAACGCCTTACGCGGCGCGTTCAATGCCGTGCGCACTTTAAACCGATCCATTCACGACTGGTACGACGAGGCAAGCTTCGGGCTTTATTACGCGGCGATGTGCGCGGATACTGCCGCGGTCAGCGCCTATCTGCCGGTCAATGACGCCATAGCGGGACAGATCAACCAAGGGCTCAACGCCGCGCGCTATAGTTTTCTGAACAGCAGCACGACACAGGCGGCGGCGGGCGATCATGCCAAGCCGTCCTATGGCACTGTGTGGGCGGGCTTTATGGCGCAGATGCAAAACGGCCTGCGCCCCGCGCTGGAAACGGCGATGCGCACGGGGCTGGGCGCTCCCTTGCGGCTGGCGGTGCTGGGGCTGGCGGCGATCATCGTGATGGACGCGTTATCGGGCGGGCACCTGCGGGATGCGGCGGCGCAGGTGATGAACAGCCTGTCCGGCGATATCGCACACGCGCAGGACAATAAAAACGGGGACGACATGCAATCCGTCCCCGCCGATGACTGGAAGAAAACGCTGCCGGAGCGCGGCGCGGCGCTTACCCTGTTTTACGGGCGACCATCAGTTTTTTGATCTCGGCGATCGCCTTCGCGGGATTGAGTCCCTTCGGGCAGGCGTTCGTGCAGTTCATGATGGTGTGGCAGCGGTAGAGTTTGAACGGGTCTTCGAGCTGGTCGAGGCGCTCGTCCTGTGCGTCATCTCGCGTGTCAATGATCCAGCGGTAGGCCTGCAACAGGAT
>CAKTCH010000276.1 GCA_934538895.1 uncultured Alphaproteobacteria bacterium | reverse complement strand
CGCTGGAACCTCAGTTCGAGAAACTGAGCGATGCCGAATTGCGCGCTAAAACGGATGAATTCCGCGCGCGTATCGCCCAGGGGGAAAGCCTTGACAATCTGCTGCATGAAGCCTTCGCCACCGTGCGCGAAGCCGCCAAGCGCACGCTCGGCCAGCGCCATTTCGACGTACAGCTCGTCGGCGGCGCGGTGTTGCATAACGGACGTATCTCCGAGATGCGCACGGGTGAAGGTAAAACGCTCGTCTCCACCCTGCCCACGTACCTGAACGCGCTTTCCGGCAAGGGCGTGCATGTGGTGACCGCCAATGACTATCTTGCCCGCCGCGACTCCGAATGGATGGGCCAGATTCACCGTTTCCTCGGCCTTACCGTCGGTTGCATCGTCAATGGCGTAGGCGAGAAAGAACGTCAGGAAGCTTACGCCGCCGACATTACATACGGCACCAACAACGAATTCGGCTTCGACTACCTGCGCGACAATATGAAGTACCGCATCGAGAACATGGTGCAGCGTCCGTTCAACTTCGCCATCGTCGACGAAGTCGACTCCATCCTGATCGACGAAGCGCGCACGCCGCTGATTATCTCCGGCCCGTCCGAGGATTCATCCGAGAGCTATGTCGCCGTCAACCGCCTGATCCCGCAACTGGTGGCGGGAGATTTCGAAGTCGATGAAAAACAGAAAACCGCCACGCTGACCGAGGCCGGAACGGAGCATATCGAAAACCTGCTGCGCGAATACAACCTGCTGACCGAAGGCAACATGTATGACGCGCATAACATCAGCCTTGTGCACCACGTAAATCAGGCTTTGCGCGCGCACAAGCTGTTCGCCAAGGACCGCGATTACATCGTCAAGGACGACAAGGTCGTTATCATCGATGAATTCACGGGCCGCATGATGGAGGGCCGCCGTTATTCCGAAGGGCTGCATCAGGCGCTGGAAGCAAAGGAAGGCACGAAGATCCAGAACGAGAACCAGACGCTGGCCTCGATCACCTTCCAGAATTATTTCCGCCTCTATCCGAAGCTGGCCGGGATGACGGGCACGGCGATGACCGAAGCGCCGGAATTCGCCGAGATCTATCGTCTGGGCGTGGTGGAAATTCCCACCAACCTGCCCGTGGCGCGTATCGATCATGACGATAAAATCTATAAATCCCTGAGCGAAAAAGACGACGCCATCATCGCGCAAGTCAAAAGCTGCCGCGAGCGCAACCAGCCGGTGCTGGTCGGCACGGTGTCGATCGAGAAATCGGAAACGCTTTCCGCAAAACTCGACAAGCTGAAAATCCCGCATCAGGTTCTGAACGCCCGCCACCACGAGCAGGAGGCCTATATCATCGCGCAGGCCGGTTATCCGGGCGCCGTGACCATCGCCACCAACATGGCGGGCCGCGGTACCGATATCCAACTGGGCGGCAACCTTGAAATGCGCATCAAGGCGGAGGTGAATCCCGACTGGCCGCAAAGCCAGCAGGATCAGGCGACCGCCGCCCTTCGCGCCGAGATCGAGCATAACCGCGAGATCGTGAAACAGGCGGGCGGCCTGTTCGTCATCGGCACGGAGCGCCATGAATCGCGCCGCATCGACAATCAATTGCGGGGCCGTTCGGGCCGTCAGGGCGATCCGGGCGCCTCGATCTTCTTCCTGTCGCTGGAAGACGACCTGATGCGCATTTTCGGCTCCGAGCGTATGGAGATGCTGCTGGCGCACAAGCATATCGGCCTGAAAGACGGCGAAGCCCTTGTCCACCCGTGGATCAGCAAGGCGCTGGAACGCGCACAGGCGAAAGTCGAAAGCCACAACTTCGATGTGCGTAAGAACCTGCTGAAATTCGACAACGTCATGAACGACCAGCGCAAAGTGGTTTACGAACAGCGCCGCGAGATCATGGCCGCCGCCAGCATCGAAGAACTGGTCACGGAAATGCGTCACGGCGTGATCGAGGATATCGTCGAACGCCACATCCCGCCGCGTACCTATGCCGATACATGGGATATCGCCGGGTTGAAAGCCGAAGTGCAAAGCGCCCTGAACCTCGACCTGCCGGTCGATGAATGGGCCAAGGAGG
>CAKTCH010000275.1 GCA_934538895.1 uncultured Alphaproteobacteria bacterium | reverse complement strand
CTCCTCGACGATCGTGTTCCACTCCCCGCACGCTTCGCACTTGCCGCCCCATTTCGAAGTGACGGACCCGCAGGACTGGCAGACATAGGATTTGGTCGGCTTAGCCATATTAGATCTTACTGTTATTATTGGATATCAAGGCGTTAATGCTAAAGTACTCCGTTCGCTCAGCGTATTTTTTTGTCCGCCGTGCCTTGTAGACCCCGGCCATCATCTCACGCAAATAGGGCGGGATGGCGGTTTCAGGCGCGGCGTGTTTGAAGAGGAATCTCATATCCCCTTATACCACCCAAATCGGAACATAACAAGAACGATTATTCGTCCAGCCGAATGGTCTTTGTCCGCGCCGTATGACCGCGCACGAGCGTGAGACGCGAAGGCGCGATGCCGTAATGATCGGCCAGTAATTCGATCAGTGCTTCGTTGGCCTTGTTCTTGTCCGGCGGGGCGGTGACGTAGACGGACAAAACATCGTTGCCGTGCGCATCCTTGCGCATCTCGCCAATGCGGTTCGAGGACGCCTTGGGCGTGAGCTTGATATGGATGAGTTGTCCGGCCACGCCTATTCGCGCTGCATCGCCCATTTAAGCTGGAGCGTATCTTCGGTCATGAGAGTGTTGAGAACGAGCTGCTTCGTCTTGCGCGGGCGCAGGCCTTCGCCGAGATAGACGGAATTTTCGAGCGCCAGCGTCGCATCGCCAGAGAGCGTGAAACGCCAGCCGGGACCGGCGGGCAAACGCAACAAGGCTTCGGTGCCGCCCTGCACGAGCGAGACGGACACGCGCGGATGCAGGTGGAAGCGCACAGTCACATCATGGCCTTTCGATAAACCGACGGCGCAGTTCAATGTTTCCTCGCCGCGCAGATCGCCGCCCTGCTCCGCGAGATAAAGGCGGCGGCGATGGGTGATACCGGTCAGCGGCACATAGCCGTCGTGGCAGGCGTCGAGCAAAACGGCGCCGCCCATATCTTCGCGCGAGACAGTAACGATGCGCGGCTTGCGGCCCATAGAGCCGTCCTTATGAATCTCGCAGGCATTGCGATGGTCGATGGCGAGGGTATTGTGCGCGCCGGTGGAACGCAGCGCATCCTGCCATTTTTCATCGGTCGGGTGTGCGCCGCAATTCACGAAGATACGGTCGCGGGCATAGGAAAATTCGAACGCGAGCGGCGCGGCGTGTGTCGCCTCGTCATAAGGATAGGCGGGCGGCTTGCCCGTATCCATGATGAGCAGGCCACGGCCCTGCGCGATGCGCTCGAAGCCCGTATGCGGCAGGCTGGAGAGCGCTTTCACGCGGCTGCCGCTGTGAAGCAGGACGGATTTCGCAGCATTCGCATCGCCCTCCTGAACGCCGTTAAAGAGCGCGTATTTCTGGTCCGCATGGCGGAAGAAACGCAAGGCGGGCACGGCGCGGTCGAGCGCGTGCTGGATTTTCGCGATACCGGGATAGCCACCTTTTTGCAGGGCACAGCGTATATCGACGAGGATATTGATGGCTTCGAACAACTGTTCCGGATTGCGCGAAACGTGGCCGCCGTCGGATAAAATCTGCTTGTCGATTTCCTTGTGCAGGAGGTGCAATGCCTGTTCCAGCGCCTGCTCGCGCCCGTCCAGACACAGGCCGACATAGGCCAGACCGCGAATGGCGCGCAGCAGCGCAATGCCGTGCAGGCTGCCCGGCAGGGCGCGCACCAGATGACGCGCCTGTTTATGCAGGGAATCGAAAAACTGCGCCTGAAATTCATCGGACGCGCTGTCGCCGTAAAAATCATAGGCGCTCATCCAGTTGGCGAGACGGTGCCCCAGAATGTCGGCACGCCAGGCGGTGGCATCCCAGCGCGGATAATTATCCATCCAGCTGGCCAGCATCATGCGAGCGGCACGGCGGCCAATATGCCCGCCCAGCGCACGCAGATCGCGCAGCCAGTCGAACCCGTGCAAATGAGCAAGCCAGACAGGGGCGACATCGTCCGGCATCCAGTTGGCATTATGCAACTCTAATTGATCATCGCCATAGGTAAAAATACCGGAATGGGCGAGCCAGCGGCCTTTTTCAGCAGAGCCGTGGCGGATGTCGGTCGGAGAGAAGAGCAG
>CAKTCH010000274.1 GCA_934538895.1 uncultured Alphaproteobacteria bacterium | reverse complement strand
GCGCACGCCGTAGCCGGACGCGCCTTTGGTGGTCACGCCCTTCGCGGCCTTGTTCCATGCTGTACCGGCTATGTCGATATGCGCCCATTCGACGTCACCCTCGACGAAGTGCTGCAGGAACGCCGCCGCCGTGCAGGCGCCGCCGTAGCGCGCCATGTTGCCCATGTTGTTGAGATCGGCGGCGGTGCCCTCCATCGCTTTCTTGTAGACTTCGTCGAGCGGCATGCGCCAGATTTTCTCGCCGCTGTCTTTCGAAGCGTCGCTGAGCCTATTCCAGAGCTTTTCGGAATTCGAGAACACGCCTGCATATTCGTATCCGAGCGCGACCATGATGGCGCCGGTCAGGGTGGCGAGATCGATGATGGTGGATGGTTTGTATTTTTGCTGCACATAGGTCAGCGCGTCGCACAGCACGAGGCGGCCTTCGGCATCGGTGTTGTAGACCTCGATGGTCTTGCCCGAAAGTGAGGTAACAATATCTCCGGGACGGTAGGCGTTGCCGGAAATCATGTTCTCGGCGAGGCCGACGATGCCGACGACGTTGACTTTCGCCTTCGAGAGCGCGAGCGCCTTCATCGTGCCGACCACCGCGGCGGAACCGCCCATGTCCATGATCATTTCTTCCATGCCGCCAGCGGGCTTGATCGAATAGCCGCCCGTATCGAACGTCACGCCTTTGCCGACCAGGGCGATGGGGGCATCCTTGCCGCCCGTTTTTCCCGTGCCGTTATAGCGCATGATAACGACGCGCGGCGGGCGGGCAGAGCCTTGTCCGACAGCGAGGTGTGCGCCAAAGCCAAGCTGCGCCATTTTCTTTTCATCGAGAACTTCGACGGTGACGCCGTGCGGCTTCAGTTCTTTCGCGATCAGCTTCGCGTAGGAGTCGGGATAGATGACGTTGGCGGGCTCGTTCACCACGTTGCGGGCGAAAAAGACACCCTGATTTTCCGCGTCGAGTTGCTTGAACGCGGCGGCGGCCTGCGTGTTTTTATCGAGGATGATCTCGGCCGACAGGTCTTTCTCTTTCTTGTCGCCTTTTTTGGATTTGTATTTATCGAAGCCGTAGCTGCGCAGCGCAAGGCCGGCGGCAATGTGCGCGGCGAAGCCGGCGTCGTCGAACGGCGCGATGAGCGCGGCCTGTTTCGCGCCGCTGTCCTTGATGGCGCCGTAGAGGCGACCGCCCAGCGTTTCGGCGATCAGCACATCGGTTTTCTTCAGGTCGCCCGTACCGATCAGGATGGCGCGGGCATAGCCCGATTTTTTCGGCAGGGATACGGTCAGGATTTGATCTTTTTCACCCTTGAAGCTTTCCTGCGCGGCCAGCGCGTCAGACAGAATGTCGAACTTCGTCGCGTCTTTGGGCAGTTTTTTGTCCTTGCCGAGGAAGAAAACCAGCGTATCGGTTGAGGTTTTGGGTTTTTTGGCGAAGGCGGGGGAGAGAGTCATGGTGTATCCTTATCCGTTGCGAATATGTATCTAATCCTATACGGTTTTTCGGCAATCATGACCAGAGTGTTTGACCGATAAACGTAATGATTTTCACCCGCTACCTGTTTCGAAACCTGCTGTTCGCGACGCTGTTTACGGCGGTGACGCTGGCGGGGATCGTCATGCTCACGCAATCCATCCGGTTTTTGGAGCTGATCGTGGAGTCGGGCGCGAGCAGCCTGTCGTTCTGGATTGTGACGCTGCTGGCGCTGCCGCGTTTTTTCGAAATCATCCTGCCTCTGGCGCTGACCATCGGCGTGATTTTCCTTTATAACCGCATGAGCGCGGACAGCGAACTGGTGGTGGCGCGCGCCGCGGGCCTCTCGCCGTTGCAGCTGGCGCGGCCCGCCCTGTATCTGGCGGGGGCGGTCACGGCCTGCATGTTTTTTATCACGGCGTGGCTCGCGCCCGCCTCGCTCTCATCGATGCAGCAGATGCGCGTGGCGATCAAGGCGCAATATTCCGGCATGCTGCTGCGCGAGGGCATCTTTAACACGGTGGGCAAGAACCTGACGGTCTATATCCGCGAGCGCGATTCCACCGGCGAGCTGAACGGCCTGATGATTCACGATACGCGCGATGAAGGGCATCCCGTCACGATCCTCGCGCGCCGCGGCGTCATCCTGAGCAGCGAGACGGGGCAGCAG
>CAKTCH010000273.1 GCA_934538895.1 uncultured Alphaproteobacteria bacterium | reverse complement strand
TTGCCGCCGTCATGATCGAAGAACACGCCCGGCGAGCGGTGCATCTGCGAGACGATCACGCGCTCGGTGCCGTTCACGATGAAGGTGCCGTTATTGGTCATGAGCGGCATGTCCACCATGTAGACGTCCTGCTCCTTGATATCGCGGATCGAGCGCAGGCCCGTTTCCTCGTCGACATCGAAGACCGACAGACGCATGGTGACGCGCAGCGGGGCGGCGAAGGTCATGCCGCGCTGCTGGCATTCTTCCACGTCGTATTTCGGCTGCTCCAGCTCATAGGAAACGTAATCAATCTGCGCCTTGCCCGAAAAATCGTCGATCGGGAACACTTCGGCCAGCACCTTGTGCAGGCCCTGGAACTTGCGGTCATCCGCGGCGACATGCGCCTGCAGGAATTGCTCGTAGGAATCGCGCTGTACCTCGATCAGGTTCGGCATCTCGGCGACCTCGCGGATCTTCCCGAACGAGCGGCGGACGCGCTTGCGGCCGGTATAGCTGTTCACGTCATTGGCCGGGCGCACCGGGGCGGCGGCCATAGGGGCCAGTTTCGCCGGCTTGGTGCTCGAAGTTTTGGAAGATTTGCTGGTTTTTGCGTTCATGTCCGTTCCTTTAATCCGTCCTCAATGACAAGGTTGCCGTGCGGCCCTGAGGCCAAACACGAAAACCGCATTTCCGGCATGCGCCGAAAAAGCGGTTAAAGAATTGAAATATCTAACAGTTTTGCGGTGTTTTAACCGTCACTTTGTCCCGACTCTGCCAATTGTTTGTGGGTTATGGAGGAAAGTTCCCGCCCTGTCAAGCGTTTGGCCCGTTTTTTTCGGCCTGTGCGCGAATGACTAGGGCGCCGGGGAAAAGCTGCCGCCGGCCTGCCCCCACACCAGATGCGGCCCTGCGGGTTCGTACAGCCGGATGTCCGACCCGGCGGCAAGACTTGCCATATAATTTCGCTCATCCTGCTTACGGCGCATACGGCCCTTTTCGCTCAGGGAGCCATAGCGGAATTCCGTGCGGTCAATATCCGGGATCACCAGACCGTTTGCGCGCATCGCCGCCGCCATCTCGGCGGTATAGCTTTTATCGTGACCGGCGAGATCGACCGGCAAAGCCGCCTGCCCCATCTGCGTATACAAGGAAAACAGGCTTTTATTATAATCCATGCCGTACTGCTCGTTCCCGACCAGATGATACGCGCCGCATTGCTGGATATAGATCCGTGATTTTTCGGTGACCGCATGACGCATGCTGCCGAGCACCATCGCCGCGTTACGCATCATCATGCCGTTCCGGCTTAAAACATCCGCCTGCTCTCCTGCGCCGAACCATTGCGCCAGCCAGCGTACGGACAGGCTTTGTTCATCCAGATAAATCCGCCCCGCACCATACGCCGAGGGCAGATCGTTGAACGACACAGAGATGTTATCCGCCAGGCAATGGCGGAACAGGTTCATGTTCGTTTCGTTCGAAGACCCATAGTATAAATCTTCGCGCAAGATCCGGCGCAGCATGTTATGCCCATGCGGATCGTGCGACGCCAGCCGGAAAAACCACTCATCTTTACGCCGGGAATCCGCAACGATATCGGCGGCCAGAAGACCCGCGTAGGTATCGTGCGCGCTTTCATAGCCAAAAGCGAACGCCGTGCCTTGCGCCCTTAATTTTTGCAGAACGCCCTGTATCACCAGCGTATGCGCGGGCATGGGGTGATATTCGCCGATGGGGACGAACAAGGTTTCACCTTCGGGGAGGCTTTGCAGCCGCGCATTGATGGCGTGAAGGATGTCCGCCGCCGCCCTGTCAACCGAACGCACAGCGTCCTCCGGCGCGGCCCGCACGGATTTCGCGGCGGCCGCCGAAAACAGCGCCGCCCCCATCCCTGCCAAAAACTGCCTGCGGTTAACCATGAACCCGTCGCCTCTGTTATCAGGGGCATATCCTGTCAAATTATATGAATTATGTCAATATAATACGGCGGGGCGCCTATCATAGAAAAACCCCCGCGCATGGCGGGGGTTTTCGAATACACGGGGTAAAACCGGAATTACTTCAGCTCCACTTTCGCGCCGGCTGCTTCCAGCTGTGCTTTGATTTTGGCAGCTTCGTCTTTTTTCGCTGCTTCTTTCACGGTTTTGCCGCCGGCTTCAACCAGGTCTTTGGCTTCTTTCAGGCCCAGACC
>CAKTCH010000272.1 GCA_934538895.1 uncultured Alphaproteobacteria bacterium | reverse complement strand
GCCCGGTTTTTTTTTCGCCTTTTGCTGGACTGCACCATACGGAAAGCTTTGGGATAGCGTTCTGGTTAAGGTACAATAAAATTGTGAATTCAATGCGTTACGGAGTCCCCACTTGACCACGCCCGGCACCCCGCCCCCGCTGATCGCCCTGTTCAATTACGGCGGCGGCATGCGCGGCCTGATCCCCGCCTATATCATGACCCATATCGAGCAGGTCACGGGCCTGCGCATGGCGGACATGGTGGACGTGTTCTGCGGCCCTTCGACGGGCGCAATTCTCAATGCGGGCCTGACCCTGCGCCACCCCGACCGCCCGACGGAGCCGAAATACAAGGCCCGCCACATGGTGCGTTTTTACGAGCGCGAAGGCGCGCGGATTTTCCCGCCCGACCGCTTCCGCTCCCTGCGCGGCCTCATCCACGATTTCAACAACCGCACGATGAAGATCTCGCAGCTCAACAATATCTTCAAGCACGGCCATTACGACCCCGGCAACCTGAACCGCGCCCTGCGCTCGCTCTACGGCAGCGCACGCCTGAACGAAACCCTCTCCAGCCTCATCATCCCCTTCTACAATATTCAGGGCAAACATCTGCAGGCCGTGGCCGAAACCGATGAATCCACCGCCGCGCCCGTACATACGCGCAACAACATCATCGACGAAGGCGGCCATGCCGTCTGGCTGAAACACATGGCGCTGAACGGCGGGTACGGCTTCAAGCGCGGTACGCCGGATGTGCTGCTGCACGACGCGGTATCGGCCAGCGCCGCCGCGCCGACCTTCTTTCCCTGCCACAATTTTTCCGCGCAGTGGGGCGACCGCGAGCATCCCGACGACTACGCCGCCATTGACGGCAGCATCTTCGACAATCCCTGCATCACCTATCTCGGCGCCCTGCGCCAGCATTTGATGCCGGGCCAGAAACTCATCATCATCGCCTTCGGCACCGGCTACACCAACCGCGCGATCAAGAAGGAGGACTGGAACCGTTACGGCTCGCTCGGCGTGGTCGATCCGGTCAACGACCTGCCGCTCATCAATATCTTCTTCCATGCGTCCGAGAGCGCCCTGTGGGATACGTTCGCCGAAGAAATGGGCGACAACCTCTATGTCATCAATAAATCGCTGATCTCCGGGCGCCAGCCCGACTGGCCCAGCGTGCAGATCGATGACGCCAGCCCCGAAAACCTCGACCGCCTCAAGCGCTTCGCCGAAATGATGATCGACGAGCAACGCGCCCAGCTCGACGCCGTCTGCGACATCCTCGTCAGCAACCACGACCGCCGCCAGCGCGACGCCCTCCGGCCCGAACCCAAAAGCTGGAAAACCATGCTCTCGCAGCTGATTCCCATGGGGGAGTGAGCCGACTTATCCACACCCTATTGCGACGCACCATAGTTGGTACATGCAATATAAGAAAATATGACTATACTAAGCCTTAGTACGCTGTGTAGCGCCCTCTAACCCCTTATTCGATTAGAGAAATGTCCACACCGATCGCTTTAGCCGACATCGATGATGGCAGTCTTCCTTTACCAGGATGGCGTGAACGACAACGCCGTTTTCCTTTTCTGCCGCTAAAACGACCCACACCCGCGCGTATATATCCCCACGCTGAAATCGACGCACTGCCGGATAACTTGCAACGCACCTATATGATCGTGCGCGGCATGCAGATTGAATGCCGCATCATGCGCGCGGAAAAAGAGCGCGGCGTTCTGGCCGCCGTATCCGGATTTAAATCACCCAACCCCCTGCGGCCCGAAACCGTCGCCGAATATAACGCCCAAGGCATCAGCGTTATTTGGATGGCGCTACCCAACCCTGGCGCCAGTCTTGGCTTCATGCCGTTTTTCAAACGCTGCGTTGACCAGTTCCTGCTGGACACGTCATCGCCTCTCTATACGGAATTCAATCCGTCCCTGAAACGCTTCCTGCATGGCCATTCGACGGGCGGCTTTCTCGGCACGCGTTTGCTCCTCGGCAAGAAAACCGGCTCCTTCATGCGCACGCATTTCGAGGCGGCAACAATGGATGCCCCTTTCTTCGATACGGCGAACGCCTCACTCGACGATAACTTTATCTCGCGCCATATGTTCACGGCCTATGCCCTGATGCATCCCTACAGCCTGCCGCAAAACACCTTGATGGGTCGCGTGTTTTTGCATCATGACAGGCTCAACCGTGCCTTGCTTCATATGGCGCCGTTGCCGGATGCCAAGC
>CAKTCH010000271.1 GCA_934538895.1 uncultured Alphaproteobacteria bacterium | reverse complement strand
AAACTCATAGGACGCGGACAAAGGGCGGTAAAGCCTCCGCAATAGAGTGTGAAAGATAATAA
Source organism: uncultured Alphaproteobacteria bacterium (assembly GCA_934538895.1). Taxonomy (GTDB): domain Bacteria; phylum Pseudomonadota; class Alphaproteobacteria; order Micavibrionales; family Micavibrionaceae; genus Micavibrio_C. The sequence continues at coordinate 2,173 of CAKTCH010000271.1, read as the reverse complement.
ACATAATTTAAAACAGATGGACGTTGAGCAGAACGGATACATCTGGAAAATGACGAAGGTATAGAGTTTGCCTGGAAGAGCGCATAAAAGTCACATGGTTGTGTAACCCTTTTAACCCCGCCGTCATTGGCGGGGTTTTATTGCGCCCGCTATGGACATGATCGCACCGCCCGCCTAGAATCGTATCTGGAAACAGAATTGGCAAAGGGACGGATCATGACCGGACGTTTTTCGACATTCATACTGCTGGGGGTTTGCGCCGCGCTGCTGAGCGGTTGCGTTTCACGCGAACAGGCGGATACTAAAATGGCCAAAGGCTGTGAAGCCGGGGTGAAAGTGATCCTGCCTGAAGGCCGCACCATCGCGCGCATCGCCAAAACAGAATTCACCCCCGCCACCGAAGGACCGGGAATGCGCCATGTCAAACTGACGGCTATCGAGAATGACGGTTTCCTGGAAACGGAAAACGTCTTCGAATGCGTCTTCGAGGAAAATTTCGGCTTCCTGAATGGCAGCCACAGCGCCGCCATCTATCAGGTGCGGGCGGGAGATCTCGTGATCGGTAAATCCGGCAATGAAATTATCGGCGACGCCCAGACCTTTATTAAACTGAACGACGCCATGCGCGAAGTGATGTACTAGGGAGGATATTCCTGTGTCTGCGGGCATTACCAAAGTCTCGGTCGTCAGCGGCGACGGCACGCGTTACCAGCAAAAAATCCAGGCGGGGCCCCATATTATCACCGCCGACGAACCGCGCACGCTGGGCGGCGACGGTACCGGCGCCACGCCGGTCGGCCTGATGCTGGCGGCTTTGGGGTCCTGCACGTCAATGACGCTGAAGATGTATGCGGAGCGCAAGGGTTTCGCGATTGAAAAAATCGAGACTTATCTGAGCCATGAAAAACGCGGCGATCGCGATCATATAGATCGTGAGATCGTGATACACGGCAAGGACCTGACGGCAGAACAACGCGCCCGTATGATGCAGATCGCCGATATGTGCCCCGTGCATAAAATGCTCTCCGGCACCGCCGATATCAGCACCCGGGAACGCGCGTCCGGCTGAGTAGTCTCGCCGTCCTACTGAAGCTGCAAACCGTAGACGGTGTAAGAACCGATATCGCGCTTCGTATTCCAGTCGCGGATCATGAACATGCCGTTCAGCTTGCTGGACGTAATGCGGAATTCGTTGTCGATGGTTTCCATCACGCGGCGCTTGTCATGGCCGCCCAGCATGTAGAAAGCCGGCCCCACCACCAGCACGGGAATATCGTCGTCCACCATCTGGCTGCGGATGATATCGGCCTGATAGAATCCGCTGATGACTTTCATGTTCTCGCCGCCGCGCTGCGCCGCCCAGTCCGCCGGTTTCCAGTTCGCTTGATCCCACTGGCCGTTATGACTCTGGGTCGGGTTGTCGATATAGGGCTTGAAGTCGAGATTGGTCCAGTGATCCGGCCACCAGGCCCAGATCGTCGGTTTCGGCCCGGAACCTGAACCTTTTACCTGCGCAAAGGCCGCGGGCGCCGCCACAGACACGCAAAACGCGCCGATCAGCAGGAATTTCAGTATTCTGATTATCATTTTTCCGATCCTAAGTGCTTGCATAAGTCATTGATTTCAGGGCAAAGACCCTGATCTTTCAGGCAATCTTAATCAAAACATGATATCCTGAAAATATGCTAAACGCTATCGGGATTGCATTATCGGGTTTACAGGCGGCCAGCCGCAGGGTTGAAGCCAGCGCCGCCAATACCGCCCACATGCGGACCGCCGATTACGAACCGCTGACCACGGCCCAGGCCGCACAAAACGATTCTTCCGGCAACGGACAAGGCGTAAGCAGCCGCAATATACCGAAAACGCAGCCCTTCACCCCGTATTACGATCCGGACTCGCCTTTCGCCGGCAACGAAGGCTACGTGAACACGCCGAACGTCGATCTGGCGGAGGAAGCCGTCAATATGACACTGGCGGAAACAGCATACAAAGCCAATATCGCCGTCATCAAAACCGCGCAGGAGATGACGGACGAGATGCTGAAGACCTTCGACGAAAAAGCTTAGGTTCAGGCCTCGTTAATGATTAATTTCTAAACACGGCATACACAACGCCCTTGCAGAAGCCCGTCATCCCGGCGCAGCCGAGGGATCTTATCAAGTTTAGCCTC
>CAKTCH010000270.1 GCA_934538895.1 uncultured Alphaproteobacteria bacterium | reverse complement strand
TATATCGGCGTCGAGCAGCAAGGGCCTTTCAAATCGGACATGTACCGCTACTAATTAATATTATTGAGATAAAGGAAAGAGGCGGCTTTCGGGTCGCCTTTTTTGTTGACATAAATTGCCTTTACCGCATAAACCTTGTTTTATCTGAAGATAAGGTTTGTTTTTTATGAGTAAGAGTCTTTCGCACAGATTTCAGGATGTTGTCAAAGACGTGGCGCGGCCGTATCCCGACTACTTCCACCGTACGATGCCCGACATCCGCCGGGCCATGGGGCCGATCGACGACGACCATCCCTTTTACGACCCGGAATTGATCGCCGCGCACGGCATCGACCCACAGCAATGGCTGGAAACGCATGCACTGGGCTACGCCAAGGAAACACTGGCCATTACGGGATACAATACCCACCGCGCACACGGGGAAACCGCCTATATCCGCTGTCTCATCAGCCTGAACGAGCACGGTCACGGCGCCTTCGGCCCCGCCCTGAAAGACCATGAAGACATCAAACAGGCCCTACGCGCCAAGCTGGCGGACATGGCATGCTTCAAGCCCGGCGCCGACCATCCCTCCGCCGAACTAGTGCGCAACATCACGGGGCACAACCTGTAAAAAAATTGCTGAACAAAGAGAAACGAACGCGCTAGACTCCCTGCATGTTCATCCTGCGCCTGCAATGTATCGACACTCCCGGCATCGTCGCCGCCGTTTCCACGGCGCTGCGCGATACGGGCTGCAACATCGAGGAATCCGCCCAGTATTTTGAACATAGCTCTGGTCAGTTCTTCATGCGCATTTTGTTTTCGGAAGTGGCACCCGACGCCGCAGCAAAATTCACGGATGCCTTCACCCCTGCCGCGCGGCAATTCGGTATGGACTGGCGCGTGTGTGCGGCGGACGAGCCGGTAAAAACCATGATTCTGGCCTCGAAAGAAGATCACTGCCTTGCCGATTTACTTTATCGCTGGAAAAGCCGCTCGCTGAATATCACCCCGGTGGCCATCGTCTCCAACCATGAAGTCGCCGGGCCGCTGGCCGCGCAGCATGCGCTGCCTTTCCATTACCTGCCGATTACGCCGGACACCAAACCAGCGCAGGAAAAACAATTGCGCGATCTGGCGCAGCAAACGGGCGCCGAACTGATCGTCCTCGCGCGGTATATGCAGGTATTGTCCGATCAGTTCTGCGCGGATTTCGCGGGGCGGACGATCAATATCCACCACTCTTTCCTGCCCGGCTTCAAGGGCGCGAAGCCGTATCATCAGGCCTATGAACGCGGGGTGAAGCTGATCGGCGCGACCGCGCATTACGTCACGGCCGATCTGGACGAAGGCCCGATCATCACGCAGGATGTGCAGCATGTCACCCACCGCGACACGCCCGACATGATGCGCCAGCTGGGCCGCGATACCGAATGCCGCGCCCTTTCCCGCGCCGTGCTGCTTTATGCCGAGCGCCGCGTCTTCCTGCACGGCAACCGCACCATTATCCTCTAGTTTATATTCATCCCGCCTGATTCATGGTAAAAGACGTCATGGCCACGCCTTCCAAATTATTCTCCTTGCTCGATCCCTTAACCGGCGCCGACCGCCTGCGACTGGAAAAATCGCGGTTGGAAGCGTTTCTCGACGCCATGCCGGGGCAGTATTGCGGGTTCGCGCAGGACGGGGCGGTGATTTATTCCGCGGGCTTCTGCCGCCTGCTCGGCCTTGAAACGGTCAAGAGTCTGGCGGACGTTCAAAATAAACTCGCGACCAGCGACGCCGCCGCGCTGGAAGGGCAATGGGACAGGCTGGAGCGCACGGGGCAGGGCTTTACCCTCACCGTCCGCCACGCCGACAAGGACGCTTTATACTTGCGCCTGTCCGGCACGCGTGGCATTGCGCTCGACGGCAAAGACCAGTTCGACATTCTCTGGGCCGAAGATGTCACGGCGCAGCAGGCCGATCATATTTTGCTGCAGCAAAAACTGGCGCAGACGGACAAGGAAAAAACCGTTTTCCGCGACATGGTCGATCAATTGCCGCGCTTGTTCTGGCGGCGCGGCACGGGTTCGGAACTGCAATGGGTGAACAAGGCCTATGCCGACGCCTTCGGCAAGGACGCCGCGCAGATCGTCGCCGAGCAGGTGGAAATCTCGACCGCCGGCAAGAACAAGGCCGCACCGCCCAAGGAAATGGCCAAGGCGGCTCTGCTCGCCGGGGAAATCCAGAGCGCCCGCAGTCACGTCATCATCA
>CAKTCH010000269.1 GCA_934538895.1 uncultured Alphaproteobacteria bacterium | reverse complement strand
AGCGTGACGGGCTCTTTCGCCAACGGCGCCGCAATCAGCAGACCGCTGATAAACTGGCTGGATATCTTGCCGCTGATCGTGGCCTCCCCGCCCTTCAGCGACCCGCCCGTGATCGTCATCGGGAACGATCCGGTTTCCGGCATTTCGATCTCAGCGCCCAGCTGGCGCAACCCCTCGATCATCTCCGCCACCGGGCGCCGCGCCAGCTGCGAGGAAGATGTCAGCGTCACTTTGCCTTCTGCGCGCGCAGCCAGCACACCGGGCAGAAAACGCGCAATCGTCCCGGCAGAGCCTATATAGGGGGCATCCCCCGCCATGCGGAAACTACCCGTCCCGGCCACGGTAATCACATCGTTATCCTTGTCGGCCTCAACGCTTAAGCCCAGTTTCTTCAGTGCATCCACGCACCAGTAAGAATCGTCACTGAACAGCGGACTGCGCAGATGGCTCGTGCCCTTAGCCACCGCCGCCATCACCAGCGCGCGATTGGTAAAGCTCTTGCTGCCCGGAATGGCGATGGAAACATCCAGCTTACAGCGCAACGGCTTGATTTCAACCGCATGGACCGGGGGCATCCCCCATGGGGACAAAGCTTCAGATTTTTGGGACATTATCTTGCACACAAATTTGGGAAAAGCAGGAATTATTCATAACATAAAAAGTAAATTATTCAATATGCTTGCAGTGCCCAGCCGAATTTGTTACCTAACAGCCTTCCATTTCAGTGCGGTCGTGGCGGAATGGTAGACGCGCAGCGTTGAGGTCGCTGTGGGGCAACCCGTGGAAGTTCAAGTCTTCTCGACCGCACCAACCTTCGCAGTTGGCGAGCCATAAGCGAGCCCTACGAGAAGGTTGCCACGCCAGAGCTTGTTTACAAGCGCAGGCGGGCCAACTGCTTCGGCACGGCAAGCCATTACCATGAAATATGTCTACATACTGCAGAGTGAAAGCGATACTGAACGCTTCTACACAGGCATAACCAATGACCTGAAAGCACGCCTTGCCGCCCATAACGGCGGGCATGTGCCCCATACGTCAAAATACCAGCCTTGGAAAATCAAAACATACATCGCCTTTGCCGATACAGATCAGGCTGTAGAATTTGAAAAATACCTGAAATCAGGCTCCGGACGCGCCTTCGCAAAAAAGCGCCTGTAATCTCGCATTTGCGAACAATCCCTTACATGGCTGATCTGTAATTTAGCCCCTTGCCCTGACAGGGGTATTTTTGCCATATTTCCCGCGCATTTATGCGGCATCCGTATAGGTGCCGTTATTATTCGCCCCTTCTCATGAGGTCTTTATGAAAGAATCCATCCGCGAAGCCGCCCTCGAATATCATCGAGTCCGCACGCCGGGAAAAATTGCCATCGTCCCGACCAAGGCTATGTCAACGCAGCGCGATCTCGCGCTTGCCTACTCCCCCGGCGTCGCGGCCCCCTGCGAAGAGATTGAGAAAGACCCGCTGAAAGCGCTCGATTATACCTCGCGCGGCAACCTCGTCGCGGTGATCTCCAACGGCACCGCCGTGCTGGGCCTTGGTGACATCGGCGCGCTGGCGTCAAAGCCGGTGATGGAAGGCAAAGCCGTCCTGTTCAAGAAATTCGCCAACATCGATTGCATCGACATCGAGATCGATGAAAAAGACCCGCAAAAACTGATCGAGATCATCGCGGCACTGGAGCCGACCTTCGGCGGCATCAACCTCGAGGACATCAAGGCACCGGAATGCTTCGAGATCGAGCGCACCCTGCGCCAGCGCATGAACATCCCCGTATTCCACGACGACCAGCACGGCACGGCGATCATCGTCGGCGCGGCGCTGATCAACTGGCTGCATATTTCCAAACGCAAGATTACTGACATCAAACTGGTGACCAGCGGCGCGGGCGCTGCGGCGCTGGCCTGCCTGAATATTCTGGTCAGCCTCGGCCTGCCGAAAGACAATATCATCGTCACCGACCGCGAAGGCGTCGTCTATAAAGGCCGCACGAACAACATGGACCCCGACAAAGCCCAGTATGCCGTGGAAACCAACGCACGCACACTGGATGACGCCATCGAAGACGCCGATATCTTCCTGGGCCTCTCCGCTGGCGGCGTGCTGAAGCAAAACATGGTCAGGAAAATGGCCAAGGCGCCGCTGATCCTCGCCCTCGCCAACCCGATGCCGGAAATCCTGCCCGAGGAAGCGCGTGAAGTAATGCCGGACGCCGTGATCTGCACGGGCCGTTCCGACTATAACAATC
>CAKTCH010000268.1 GCA_934538895.1 uncultured Alphaproteobacteria bacterium | reverse complement strand
GTATTGTTTACCGCCTGTGCGGATGATAGCGAACATAGTTTCAAACCGTCATTTATATATTAACATCAATGCGTTAAGCCGTTTTAAGACGACCCGCAACCCGGTTACTGTGGAAAACTCCGCTGTAAACAGAGATGCGAAATATACTGAAATGGTCTATTCTGTCAAGGAAATGATTGCAGATTTCCTCTTTTTCCCGAAGGGCGTCAGAACTTGGAAAATATAATAAAATCAAACGCCAAGCCAGCCCTGATCGTACATGATACGGTTCCGGAATGTCCGCTGGGCAAATCCATGTGGGCCTTGCTGGCCGGGCATGAGATTCGCTTCATCTACACCAAAAGCCGGGAAGAACTGCTCCGGGAAGCGCCTGGCGCCAGCCTGATTATACTTTCCGCTAATACGCCGGGCGACGAATCCTGCCAGATGGCGCGTTCATTGTCCGCTGGCCGCGGTATCACGGCCGATCTGGTCGGGTTTACGCCCGATGCCTCGATCGGGGAGCGGATCAAATTCCTGACCTACGGCTTTGATTACGCTTTCAACCATGAATTCATGAAACATCCCGACTTCCGCCAGGTGGTGCTCGACAAGCTGCAACGGGGTACGCGCCGCTTCGAAAACCGGGCGCAGGATGAAGAGTACCAGCGTTTCCGCGCCTCGCTCTCCGCTACACCCGACGCCTTCATGGTGCTGGATGAAAGCAACAGGATTTTTTTCGTCAGCCATCATTACAAACGCGCCTATCCCCTGTCCGCGCATAAACTGGTGCGAGGCCTTGATATCAAGGACGCTTTCGACATGCTAAGTCATGAACAAGGGCTGTTCCCCGACGATCCGCGCTATCCGGTGCTGAAGCACTTCTGGGAAAAGCCGGAAGGCGCGCAGGAATTTGAAACCGCCGATGGCCGCGTCTGGCGCGTGAAAGCGTCGAAACTGGACGAAGGGCAGGGCACCATCATCACCACAACCGACCTGACATTATATATGAAACAGAAGGCGGAATTGGAACAGGCATCGTCCGAACTGAAAGCGGCACTGAAGAACGAGAAAGAAGCCAGCGCCCTGCAAAAACAATTCATCGACATGGTCAGTCATGAATTCCGCACACCGTTGACGATCATCGACGGCCATGCACAGATCTTGAGCCGTAAAGCCGAAGAAATCGTGCCTGATGATATCCGCAAGCGCAGCCGCACGATCCGCAGCGCCGTTTCCCGCCTGATTACGATGATGGAGAGCGTACTGTCATCGAACATGCTAAGGATAGGCAAGCTGGAAATCATTCCCGAGCCTTTAAATCTCAGGTCGTTCGCGCGCGATTTGTGTGATGACCACAGCGAACTGGCGCGTCATCATAAGATCAGGCTGCATACCGATAAATTGCCGGAAACCGTTTACGTCGATAAAAAAATCGCCAATCTGGTTCTGACCAATCTGTTATCCAATGCTATAAAATACACGAAAGAGAATCCCGAGATCGATGTCACCCTTTCTCTGAAAGGCAAATGGCTGGAAATCAAAGTCACCGACAATGGCATCGGTATTCCCTACGATGAATTACCGCGCGTTTTCGAGCGTTATTTCCGCGCCAGCACCGCTACCGGCATTCCCGGCACCGGCATCGGCCTGAGCCTTGTAAAGGATCTGGTAGAGCTTTATCACGGCAAACTGGAAGTCAGCAGCGACATTGGACAGCGCACAGAATTCTCGGTAAGTTTGCCTGTCAGGGAGCCGGAATAAATGCAGTACAGAAAATCTCTTTCCCAGACATCTATTCTGGTCATCGAGGACGAAGAGGATCTTTGTGAAATCCTGCAGGAGGAACTGACCGCCGTAGGCTATAAAGTCTCCGTTGCTCATAACGGACTGGAGGGCTTGAGCCGCCTGCAGGAGACAGAGCCGGACCTGATTATCTGCGACCGCAATATGCCCTCCATGTCCGGCCATGAATTACTGGAACGCCTGCGCAACGTTTACCCGCAATACAGGCGTGTGCCCTTTATCTTCCTGACCGCCCTGAGCGCCCCTGCGGACCAGCAGGCCGTGGAACACCTCAAACCCTATGCCTATCTGCAAAAACCGCTGGATTTCCGGCAGCTGCGCCAGACGATTGAAAGTGCCTTAAAGGAATAGCGCCGATGATCTATTTTACACGCCATGGGCAAACCGATGCCAACCTCAAAAGACTCCTGGCTGGAAGCGAGTGGGATATATCCCTTAACGACACGGGGCGCCGCCAGGCGCAAGACTGCGCCAAAG
>CAKTCH010000267.1 GCA_934538895.1 uncultured Alphaproteobacteria bacterium | reverse complement strand
GATGTACGATGTGCGCGAAACTTTTGGCATCGATATCGACTGGAAAGTGCCGGGCTTCAGCGCTGAACATCCCAACGTTCCCGCCCGCGATGAGACTTATCAGTTCGACCGCGAAACGACGCTGGCCATTCTCGCCGGGTTCGCTAATAACCGCCGCGTGATGATTCAGGGGTATCACGGCACGGGAAAATCGACGCATATCGAACAGGTGGCGGCGCGCCTCAACTGGCCGTGCATCCGCATCAACCTCGACAGCCATGTCAGCCGTATAGACCTGCTGGGCAAGGATATGATCGTGCTGAAAGACGGCAAGCAGGTAACCGAGTACAAACAGGGGATGCTGCCATGGGCGCTGCAAAATCCTGTGGCGCTGGTATTCGACGAATATGACGCGGGCCGCCCCGATGTGATGTTCGTGATCCAGCGCGTGCTGGAGGCCGAAGGCCGCCTGACGCTACTCGACCAGAATACCGTCATTCGCCCCCATCCCGGCTTCCGCCTCTTCGCGACGGCCAATACGGTGGGGCTGGGCGATACCACGGGCCTTTACCATGGCACGCAACAAATCAATCAGGGCCAGATGGACCGCTGGAATATCGTGGTGACGCTCAACTACCTGCCGCACGACGACGAAACGCGCATCATGCTGGCCAAGAACCCCGCCTTCGACACCGAAGACGGGCGCAAGGATATCAGCGCCATGGTGCGCCTCGCCGACATGACGCGGCAGGGCTTTATCAACGGCGATCTTTCCACGCTGATGTCCCCGCGCACGGTTTTAAGCTGGATTGAAAACGCCCGCATCTTCAACGACCGCGAAATGGCCTTCCGCTTCAGCTTCCTCAATAAATGCGACGAAGCCGAACGACCGACCGTTGCCGAATATTATCAGCGCTGCTTCGGCGTCGATCTCCTGAAATCCTATAACGCCTGATCCGGCTGCATGGTCTGAAACGAATCAGCATGAGAAAAAGAACTTCCCCGCTCCTGCCGCTCCCTGACCCAAGATGAGCAAGGATCAGGACAAGAAATTCGAGGACTTCAAGACGGCTACGGCAGCCGCCCTGCGGGCGCTGGCGCGTAAGGGTGATATCGACGTTTCCTTCAGCACCACAGAACAGGCCGGTGACAGCCGCCTTGAAAATCCGCACGGGCCGGGCCGCGCCCGCCTTCCCGCGCCCGACCGTTCGCTCAGTATTCAAACACGGGCGCTGGTGCGGGGCGACGCCGACGCCAAAGCCCTGCGGATGCAGCATCATGACCCGCTCCTGCACAACCGGAACACCATGATGGACCTGACCGCGCAGGCGGTGATGGATGCATTGGAACAAGCCCGCGTCGAGTCCATAGGCGCCGTTGAAATGCAGGGTGTGGCGCAGAACCTGAACGCGGTGCTGGAAGAAAAATGTCACCGCCTTGGCTATCATAATATCGCCAGCCGCGATGAAACGAATATGGCCGACGCCCTGCACGTCATGGTGCGCCTGTCGCTGACGGGCGAACCCGTCCCCCCTTCCGCACGGGAACTGGCGCGGCAGTGGCAGCCCTGGATAGATGCCCATCTGGGAGCGGAAGGCTTCAGGAAGCTCCGGCCCTTGCTGCACGATCAGGCCGCCTTCTCGCGGCAGGCGCATTTGCTGATCGCGCAGATGGATATGAATTCGCAGGACGAATCTCAAGACGGCGGCGGGCCTCAGGATGAACAGGCCGCCAGTACGCAGCAAAGCCCCGACGGCTTGCCGCAGGACGAAGAGGAAAATGAAAACAAGCCGGAATCCCTGGGCGGCAGCGAAGGCGTGCAGGCAGCGGAAGATACCGAGGACACAGGCGAAGCGTCAGCCAGCGGCGCGGAAGACCTCGACGACGGCGAAGTACAGTCGGATGCGGAAGGCGAAGACGCCGGAATGCCCAACCATAAACGCGCGGAAGGTTTTCTCGACGGGCCGGACGGGCGCTATCACGTTTATACCAGCCAGTTCGATGAGGTCGTCAGGGCCGAGGATCTGGCGGACTCTGAAGAGCTTGAACGCCTGCGGGGGATGCTGGATCAGCAGCTCGCGCACTTGCAATCGGTCATTACCAAGCTTGCCAATCGCTTGCAGCGCAAATTGATGGCGCAGCAGACGCGCAGCTGGCTCTTCGATCTTGACGAGGGCATGCTCGACAGCGCACGGCTGGCGCGTATCGTCGCCAACCCCACGGTACCGCTTTCCTTCAAGCAGGAACGGCAGACGGAATTCCGCGACACCATCGTCACCTTGCTGA
>CAKTCH010000266.1 GCA_934538895.1 uncultured Alphaproteobacteria bacterium | reverse complement strand
ACGTCTGTCAGCTTGATCGTTTCCCTATCGGTCGTCAGCACGTTGATGGCCGGATCGAAAACCATTCCGCCGATACGCAAGGAATACGCATCGCCCTCCTTGTCTGCCGGCCGACGCCGTAAAATCGCTTGCAACCGCAGCACCAGCTCACGCGGGTCGAACGGCTTGGTCAGGTAATCGTCCGCGCCAGATTGCAAGCCGCCAATGCGATCATCGATCTCTCCCATCGCGGTCAGCAATAATACGGGAATGTCGCTCGTCGCGCGCAACTCCTTCGTCAATTCCACGCCCGTCTGCCCCGGCATCATCACGTCCAGCACGACGGCATCGAAAATGAACTGCTTCAGCGCGATTTTCGCCTGCGCAGCGTCCGCGACCGAGAGCGCAAGAAACCCCTGCTCGTTCAGATAACGGCTAACCAGATCGCGGATCCGGTCGTCGTCGTCCACCACCAGTATGTGCGGCAGCGCTTCGAAATCCGTATCGGCGGCGGCTTGGTTCATGGACTCCCCTCTTGCATTTCGGGCCGTTTTACAAAATGATAAACGATCATAACCCTCTAAGGAAGACAAGACCATGGCACAGGCATTTAGCGACCGCGACGGTAAAATATGGATGGACGGCAAGATCATCCCGTGGCGCGAGGCAAAAATCCATGTGTTAACCCATGGCCTGCATTATGCCTCGTCCGTGTTCGAGGGCGAACGCGCCTATAACGGTAATATCTTTTTGGAACAGGCGCATTCCGAACGCCTGATCCGCTCGGCGTCCCTGATCGACATGAAGATGGCGCTGACGCCGGACGAGATCAACCAGGCCAAGCGCGAGCTACTGGCCGCCAACAATCTGACCGACGCCTATATCCGCCCTGTCGCGTGGCGCGGATCGGAACAGATGGGTATCTCCGCGCAGGCGACAGAAACCCATGTCGCCATCGCCTGCTGGGAATGGCCGAGTTATTTCTCGCCGGAAATGCAAGAAAAAGGCATCTCCCTGCAAACCGCCAAATGGCGCGCCCCGATGCCGAACACGGCGACGACCGCCTCGAAAGCTGCAGGGCTCTATGCCACGCACACGATGAGCAAGCATGCCGCCGAGGCCGCAGGTTTCACCGATGCGCTGATGCTTGACTACCGCGGCCTTGTGGCCGAATGCACGGGCGCAAACTTCTTCATGGTCGCGGACGGCGTGATTAAAACACCGGTGCCGGACTGCTTCCTCAACGGCCTCACCCGCCAGACCATTATCAAGCTGGCCCGCGAGATTGGATACGAGGTGATCGAAACCCAGATCGCGCCCGAAGAACTGGCCAGCGCGCAGGAAATTTTCATCACCGGAACCGCCGCCGAAGTCACCGCCGTCGGCAAGATCGACGATCACGTCTATAAAGTCGGCGATGTGACCCGCACCCTGCGCGATTCCTACGCCGACCTCGTCCGCTCGAAACAGGCAAAAGCGGCGTAATTTCTTGATTTTTTAATAAAAAACGGCGCCTTGCGGCGCCTTTTTGCAATTTCTTAATCTTTTTCCGTATAATAGGGACAAGGTTGGGCAACATGGATTTCGAACAAAAAGATCTGGAACAGGCGCTGCAGGCCCTCGGTCATTATACCGATGGCATTCCGGCCGATCTTTCGAAATTCGCGGGCAATCACGGCCTGATGCAAAAATACCTCGCCATGAAAGTCGGCGGCCTTGAAAAGCAAACCTCCCGCCGCGCCAGCAAGACTGCCGATCGCGACGCCGCTCTACGCGGTAAGGAAGAATTACTGGAAGAAGACTCCCCGCGACGCATGTTCGCCAATAAACTTGCGACCTCGCAGGCGCATATGAGCGGCGCCGATGCATTGCATCTCGAACACCTCGCCATCGCGCAGATGGCCGCGTGGGAGCAGAACGGCACTCTTTCCAACCAAAGCGTGGATTTCTTCAAGGCCGATGGCGTCATTTCTGCCGCGGAACATGACATGCTTCAAGGCATGGCGAAATACCATGCCACTGGCAATAAAGGCGACCTCACTGCCGCCTTCGGCAAAGCCGATAAAACCTATCAGAACCAGATCGACGCCGAAACCGCCATAGAGGCGTCGCAAAACGATCTTGCTGCCATACAGGCCGGCTTAAACGAGCTTGGCTTCAAGGCGGATACGCCCGAGAACACCTATCAATCCTTGCGCGACCTGATGACCGAGGGGCATCTGGGCCTTCAGCATACCGGAACGCGCAGCGCCGATTACGCCATGGCGCAATACGGCAACAAGAATATCC
>CAKTCH010000265.1 GCA_934538895.1 uncultured Alphaproteobacteria bacterium | reverse complement strand
AACATGCATTTTATCCCCCTCACCCTCCGCACCTGCGGTGCTCCTCCCTCTCCCCGCCGGGGAGAGGGCTGGGGTGAGGGGGACAATAACCGCTCATCCATACACCTGGAGACACCATGATCCCTCGCTATGCCCGCCCCGACATGACATCCATCTGGGATACGGACAACCGTTTCCGCATCATGCTGGAGATTGAAATTCTCGCCGCCGAACGCATGGCCGCCATGGGCACCATTCCTGAACGCGTCCCCGCAACACTGCGCAGGAAAGCCAGATTCGACGCCGACCGCATCGCCGAGATCGAACGCGAAGTCAAACACGACGTCATCGCCTTCCTTACCAACATCACCGAACATGCCGGCCCCGACGCCCGCTTCATGCATCAGGGCATGACGTCATCGGATGTTCTCGACACCGCCTTCGCGGTCCAGCTCCGGCAATCCGCCGATCTGTTGCTGAAAGGCATCGACGCGGTTATGAAAGCCCTGAAAAAACAGGCGCAGAAACACAAGAAAACACTCTGCATCGGCCGCAGCCACGGCATCCACGCCGAACCCACCACCTTCGGAATTAAACTCGCTGGCCATTACGCCGCCTTCGCGCGCGCGAAAGAACGCCTGAAAGCCGCCCGCGCCGATATTTCCACCTGCACCATCTCCGGCGCCGTCGGCACTTACGCCACCGTCGATCCGTCCGTCGAAGCCTACGTCGCAAGAAAACTGGGGCTGAAACCCGAAACTGTTGCCACGCAAGTCATTCCCCGCGACCGGCACGCCATGTTCTTCGCCACGCTCGGCGTCATCGCCTCATCGGTTGAAAATCTCGCGACCGAGATCCGCCACCTGCAACGCAGCGAAGTGCGCGAAGCCGAGGAATTTTTCAGCAAGGGGCAGAAAGGCTCCTCCGCCATGCCGCATAAACGCAACCCCGTGCTCTCCGAAAACCTCACCGGCCTTGCGCGCATCGTCCGTTCCGCCGTGATCCCGGCCATGGAAAACGTCACGCTGTGGCATGAGCGCGACATATCGCACTCTTCCGTTGAGCGCATGATCGCGCCCGATGCCTGCGTCACGCTCGATTTTGCGTTGATGCGTCTGGCGGGTTTGATCGAGAACCTGCTGATCTATCCTGATACGATGATGAGCAATCTTGAAAAACTCGGCGGCCTCGTCTTCTCCCAGCGCACCATGCTAGCGCTGACGCAAAAAGGCGTCACCCGTGAAGACGCTTATCGCATCGTCCAACGTAACGCGATGAAAGTCTGGGAAAGCAACGCGCAGAAAAAATTCATCGACCTGCTGGCCGCCGACCCCGAAGTCACCAAGGCCATGAAACCCGCGGAATTAAAAGATATTTTCAAATATGACGATTACATCAAACACACAGACGTCATTTTTAAACGCACATTCGGAAGCAAGAAATAATCATGTCGCAACCAGAAACCAAACAAGATCTGAAAGACGTCAGCACCCATTTTTCCTTCGGGCGCAACTGGTCTTCCTATTTAAGCGTCGTCGGCGAGGAACATAAAACCGAAGCTGTCGCGGGCCTGTCGCTACTGATCACACCGGAAGAAATCAGCGGTAAGCGTTTCCTCGACATCGGTTGCGGTTCCGGTATGTCGATGCTCGCGGCTCTGACACTGGGCGCGGGCGAAGTTAAAGGCGTCGATATCGACCCCGATTCAGCCCGCACCGCGCAAGAGCTTTTGAGCAAGCAGGCGGCGGGCAAAAAATGGTCGGTCGAAAACCGCAGCGTCTTCGACCTCTCCCCCGAGAAAGACGGCGCCTATGACATCGTCCATAGCTGGGGCGTGCTCCACCATACAGGTGACATGGATGGCGCGCTGAATGCCGCCGCCGCTCTGGTCGCCCCCGGCGGCCTCTTCGTGATCGCGCTTTACCGCAAGACGCCGCTTTGCAATCTCTGGCGCGCGGAAAAGAAAGTTTACACCGAAGCCCCCGCCCCGCTGCAAGCCGCCATGCGCGCGGTTTATAAGGTGATCTATCTTGTCGGCCTTCTGGCGACGGGCCGCAACCCGGTAACTTACATTCGTGAGTACAAGGGCAATCGCGGCATGAACTGGGACCACGATGTGCATGACTGGCTGGGCGGTTACCCTTACGAGTCCGTAACGCCGGAAGAAGTCGAAAGCTTCATGACCGCCCGCGGCTTTGAAATGGTGCGTGCCAATACCAAACCCGCCAAGATTGGCGGCATACTGGGCACGCATTGCGATGAGTTCGTCGCCCGCCGCCGCTAGCCGCAGGACCCATTAATTCCAGAAAATAGAATCAGAATACAACGTCTACAAGCTTGTCATCCCG
>CAKTCH010000264.1 GCA_934538895.1 uncultured Alphaproteobacteria bacterium | reverse complement strand
GACCAGCAGGACTCCATTGTCCAGCTGTACCCGCACATCGACCCATTTTTCCTCGCCATCGATGTCCAGCGCGAAAGGGCGCCGCACCTTGGCGGCCATTTCCGCCGCCAGGGCCCTGGACATCATAATCTTGCGCCAGTCCAGCACCGGGCGCGGCGGCGCATAGGCGTCCAGAGACTCGCCCGGCGCATAACTGATCAGAAGATCGAGATGCTGCGCGGACAGCCGCGTCAGCTTCTGCATCTGCTCCGGACCGTCGGCATCCTCCAGCACTTCGGCCATGGTGGCGATCTCGCCCGCCACGGCAAAGGCCAGACGGCTGGTCATCTTCTCCCAGTGATTGTCAAAAAAGATATAAGTGGTAATCGCCTGTAACAACAGGACCGGCAAAATCAGGATCAGCAGGGAACGCCCCAGCAACGTGCGCGGCAGGAATTTTTTAAGCTTCAGCCTCATAGCGCTTCGATCCGCAGCATATAACCGCGCCCCCTTACCGTTTGCAGACAGCGGGGGCGCTTTGCGTCATCCTCGATCTTGCGGCGCAGACGCGTCACCTGCACATCGATGGTGCGCTCGCCCGCATCGAGGCCGCAAAGGCCCGCCAGATCCTCGCGGCTGATGACCTCGCCCGCGCGGCTGGCCAGCGCCCGCAACAGATTGCCCTCCACCGTCGTCAGCCGCATGGCATCGTCGCCATCCTGTAGTTCATTGTTGGACTCATCATAAATCCAGCGCCCGACACGGAAGCTCTTCAGCACCACCGGCTTCGGACGGCGGCGCAGGATCGCGTGCAGACGCATCACCAGTTCGCGCGGTTCAAAGGGCTTGGAAAGATAATCGTCCGCCCCGCTTTCAAACCCGGCAATCTTGTCATCGGTATCGCCCAGAGCCGTCAGCAGCAAAACCGGCAGGTCGGAGGTTTGCTTGAAACGTTTGGTAAACGCCAGCCCCGTCTCGTCCGGCATCATGATGTCGAGAACGAGGGCATCGAAAATAAAGCGCTCCAACAGCGCCGTCGCTTCCGCCGCCGAAGACGCCGCCACCGCCAGAAAACCGTGCTCGTTCAGGTAACGCAGCAGCAGCGCCCTGATCCGCTCGTCATCATCGACGACCAGAATATGGGGCAGTTCCTCGGGATTCGTTGCAGGCTTGTTTTGCATTTATTTCTTCTACTTCATATACTTCAGTTTGGAAAGAAACTCGGAGAATATGTAAATGGCAGCACCCGGACTCCCCCCCAACCTTCCTTATGACGATCGCGACGGCTGGATCTGGATGGACGGCAAAATGTGCGACTGGCGCGAAGCCAAAGTCCACGTCATGTCGCACGGCCTGCATTACGGCGGCAGCGTGTTCGAAGGGGAACGCATGTATGACGGCCAGATTTTCAAGGTAAAGGAACATTCCGCGCGCCTCATAAACTCCGGCAATCTGCTCGACATGCCCCTGCCCTACACCGCCGAAGAAATAACGCAGTTCAGCTATGAAGTGCTGGAAGCCAACAAGATCAATAACGGTTACGTGCGCCCTCTCGCCTGGCGCGGCCCGGAAGCGATGGGCATCGCGGCACAGGCCTGCAAGACCCATGTGGCAATCGCGTGCTGGGAATGGCCGAAATATTTTTTCCCGAAATCGGGCGACAATGCGGGGCTGGCGCTCAAGACCTCGAAATGGCGCCGCTGCGACCCGCGCACCATGCCGGTACAAGCGAAATGCGCCGGTATCTACGGCATCGGCACGCTGGCGAAACATGAAGCCGACCGCGCCGGATACGACGACGCCCTAATGCTCGACGTTCATGGCCGCGTCGCCGAGGCGTCGGGCGCGAACCTGTTCGCTATTCAGGACGGCATAATCAAAACCCCCGTGCCGGAAAGCTTCCTGAACGGCATCACCCGCCAGACGGTCATCCAGCTTGCCCGCGATCTCGGCTACACGGTGGAAGAAACCGTCATCATGCCGGAAGATCTGCAAAACATGCAGGAGATTTTCCTGACCGGCACCGCAGCGGAAATCGCGCCCGTATCAAAGATCGACGATACCGTAAACCTGCCTATCGGCCCGGTAACGGAACGGCTGAAGGCAGCTTATGCCGACCTCGTACATCAAAAAGCCAAAGCGGCATAGATTTTCATTACACACCGGCGAGGCTATTCAAACGGCGGGATCAATTTCAGTAGCTCCGAATGGCCCGCTTATGCGTCAAGCATTAACCTGTCTGGCATGACTCATTCATTCCAGAAAATAGAGAACTGAACACGGCGTACACAACGATCACGACGAAATCCGACCATACCGTCATCCCGAGCGCAGCCGAGGGATCTGACCCGGTTTAAGCTTGATAAGATCCCTCGGCTGCGCTC
>CAKTCH010000263.1 GCA_934538895.1 uncultured Alphaproteobacteria bacterium | reverse complement strand
TGCTTGGTGAAACGCTTGATTAGCTGTTAAAATTAATCACAATAAATCAAGCGCTTATGCCGCACCGCACAAAAGGGAACCGATCATGTCCAATCAAGATGCCCCCCTCTGGCAGAAATCCTATCCATCCAACCTCGCATGGAACCAGGAAGTTCCCTGTTATCCGGTATTCGAGATGCTGGAGCGCACGGCGCGCGATTTCGGCGGCCGTCCGGCGTTCGATTTCCTCGGCGCGAAATGGACATGGGGGGAGATGCATGCACAGGCGCTGAAACTGGCCAAGGGCCTGCAGGCGCTCGGCGTCGGCAAGGGCAAAAAGGTCGGCCTGTTCCTGCCCAACAGCCCGACCTTCGTGATCGCCTATTACGCCGTCTTGCGCGCGGGCGGCACGGTGGTGAATTACAACCCGCTCTACACGGCGAAAGAGCTGGTTCACCAGATCGAAGATTCGCATACCGATGTCATCATCAGCGCGGATTTGAAAATCCTCTACGACAAGATGGAGCGCATGCTGGCGGAAACGCGGCTGGAGCATCTGGTTGTCTGTCACTTCCCCGATTTATTGCCCCAGCCGAAAAAGACGCTGTTCAAGCTGTTGAAGGGCCGTGAACTCTCGAAAATCCCGGCCAGCCCGCGCATCAGCTGGTATCACGATGTGATTAACAATGACGGGAAACCCGCGCCGGCCGATATCGACC
The DNA here is from genome assembly GCA_934538895.1 of uncultured Alphaproteobacteria bacterium. GTDB lineage: Bacteria > Pseudomonadota > Alphaproteobacteria > Micavibrionales > Micavibrionaceae > Micavibrio_C. The sequence goes on along the minus strand of CAKTCH010000263.1, from coordinate 1,666 downwards.
CGGTCAACGACGTCGCCGTTCTGCAATATACGGGCGGGACGACCGGCGTGCCCAAGGGCGCGATGCTCACGCACCAGAACGTTGTCGCAAACACCGAACAGGTGATGATGTGGCTCGGCGAGAGCAAGCCGGGCGAGGAGAAGATGGTCGGCGTGCTGCCGTTCTTCCACGTCTTCGCCATGACGGCGGTGATGAATATTTCCGTGCGCCTTGGATATGAGATTGTCGCGCTGCCGCGGTTCGAGCTGAAACAGACGCTGAAACTGATCGACCGTACCAAGCCGCATTTCTTCCCCGGTGTGCCGGCGATCTACAACGCGATCAACAACTGCAAGGATACGTCGAAATACGATTTGTCTTCCTTGCGTTTTTGTATTTCAGGCGGCGCGCCGCTGCCGGTCGAGGTGAAAAAATCCTTCGAGGCGAAAACCGGCTGCGTGGTGGTGGAGGGCTACGGCCTGACCGAGGCCGCGCCCGTGATTTGCTGCAACCCGCCCTGCGGCCAGAACAAGCCGGGCTCCATCGGCATGCCGATGCCGGGCACGATCGTCGAGATCGTCAGCACGGAAGATAAAACGACGCGCCTGCCGCTCGGCGAGCGCGGCGAACTGGTCGCGCGCGGCCCGCAGGTGATGAAGGGATACTGGGACAATCAGGAGGCGACGGACGAGGTCCTGCGCGGCGGCATGCTGCACACGGGCGACGTCGCCATCATGGACGAGGACGGATATTTCTACATTGTCGACCGCATCAAGGACCTCATCATCACCAACGGTTACAACGTCTATCCGCGCAACGTCGAGGAAGCGATCTACCTCAACCCGGCGGTCGAGGAATGCATCGTCGCCGGCCTGCCCGACGACCAGCGCGGCGAGATCGTCAAGGCGTGGGTGAAATGCAAGGATGGCCGGTCGCTCACCATCGAGGAGCTGAAACTGTTCTTGAAAGACAAGCTCTCGCCGATGGAAATGCCCAAGCAGATCGAGTTCCGCGCCGAACCGCTGCCCAAAACCATGATCGGCAAACTCTCCCGCAAGGATATCGTCGCGCAGGAAGTCAATAAATAGCGTCATGCCAGCGAAGGCTGGCATCTATTCATCGGCATGTCGGATAAAGCCTTTTATGTGTATTTGATGGCCAGTAAACCCTATGGAACCATCTATACGGGCATGACATCCGATATGCCGGGCCGAGACTGGCAGCATAAAAACAAAATCCACGAAGGTTTCACGAAAAAATATGGCGTCACGATGCTGGTCTATTACGAACAACATCCATCATTTGAAAGTGCCGTCCTGCGCGAAAAGAAAATCAAGGCGTGGCAGCGTCAATGGAAAATCAATCTTATCAATGAGCATAATCCAAACTGGGAGGATTTGAGCGTTCATTTGCGCCTTTAAGGGCGGATGAATGGATGCCAGCCTACGCTGGCATGACAATTTCCTTATGCCGTCATTCCGGCGTAGGCCGGAATCCATTTGACCGGCCTGAAAAATCTAACCCCTTAATGCCGCCCCGCATTTGGCGGTGACGGTGTCGGCGACGGATTTGGCGATGGCTTCGATCTCCGGGACGATCAGGTGAGGACGCTCCTGTTCGATGACGGCACGCACCAGGTGTGGCTGCCGCTGTCGAAGATCACGGTGCGCGCGTCGAGCGTGTTCGG
>CAKTCH010000262.1 GCA_934538895.1 uncultured Alphaproteobacteria bacterium | reverse complement strand
CGCTTTGCTCATGCCATTAATAATGGGGTGGTTTATCGCGTAAAGCAATCTCTGTGACGGTCAGGCCGGAATCATCCGTACCATCACCGGCCCCCGCCTCCAGCAGCATAAGCTTATCCTGCGCCTTGGCAAGCTGCCGCTTCAGCGCCTCGATCTGCTGCCACTGGTCGTTGATCATCTCGCTCAAGTCGGTGATCTGCCGCTCATGATGGGCCAGCGTGATCTCAATTTTTTGCATCATTTCCTCATTCATGACACAATACTTACCCGAGAAACAACCCGTGCCGCAATAAAAAGACATGCCCGACCCGCAATCCCTCATCGCCTTGACCGTGCCCGCGCGCGAAGCAGACATCGGCGGACTGACCGTAAAGCGCCTGCTGCCCTGGTCCAAACGCAGGATGCTCGGCCCTTTCATTTTCCTCGATCATATGGGTCCGGCGCAATACGGCATCGGCGAAGGGCTGGATGTACGCCCGCACCCGCATATCGGCCTTGCCACGGTAACGTATCTGTTCAAGGGTGAGATCGTCCACCGCGATACGCTGGGATCGCATCAGGCGATTACGCCGGGCGCGGTCAACTGGATGACAGCCGGGCAAGGCATATCCCATTCCGAACGCACGGGCACCCATGAGCGCGGACACCTGCATCATGTGCACGGCCTGCAAACATGGGTCGCCCTGCCGCGCGAGTATGAAGAGAAAGCGCCGGAATTCCTCCATTATGAAGCAGGAACACTTCCTCATCTCGATCTTAAAGGCGTGTGGATCAATCTAATCGCGGGCGAGGCCTTTGGCATGGCGGCCCCCACGAGAACCTATAGCCCCCTGTTTTATGCCGAAGTGAAAATGCAGCCCGGCAGCACGCTGGAAATACCGCCCGATTACCGCGAGCGCGGCGCCTATATTATACAAGGGCAGATACGCGTGGGCGGCGAAATTGCCGCACCTCATACGCTGCCTGTATTCCTGCCCGACGGCTTCGTAAGGATCGAAGCCGACACTGAAGCACATTTGATCTTGCTGGGCGGAGAGCCGCTGCCGGAAAAACGCTTTATCTGGTGGAATTTCGTGTCGTCGTCGCAGGAACGCATCGAACAGGCCAAGGCCGACTGGGCCGCCGGAAAATTCGGTGAAATACCGGGAGATGCCAACGACGCCCTGCCCTTGCCCCCGCCAAAATAAGAACCTAATCCAGCTTATCCCACGCGATACCGTCGCGCCCGTGCACCTTCAGATAATCATTGGCTTTGACGAAATGACCGTTACCGAGGAAACCGCGATGCGCCGAAAGCGGCGAAGGGTGGACGGATTCCAGAACGAAATGTTTCTTCCGGTCTATAAACGCGCCTTTTTTCTGCGCATGTGAACCCCAGAGCATAAAAACCACAAGTTCATGTTGATCGTTCACTACGCGGATAACCGCATCGGTAAATTGCTCCCACCCGCGTTTTTGATGCGCCCCGGCGCTGGCCTGTTCCACAGTCAAGGTAACGTTCAGAAGCAATACGCCCTGTCTGGCCCAGCCCGTCAGATCGCCATGCGCAGGCATTTTAACGTCGTACTCGGATTCGATTTCCTTATAGATATTCTTCAGGCTGGGCGGAATTCGCACTCCTTTGCGCACAGAGAAAGCAAGGCCGTGTGCCTGCCCCGGCCCGTGATAAGGGTCCTGGCCGATAATCACGACGCGCACATCCTCGAAAGGCGTCAGGGAGAAAGCGTTAAAGATCTCGTCATCATGCGGATAGATAACGCGCCCCGCCGCCGCCCGTTCCTTCAGGAAACCGGACAGCGTGTCCATATAGGCTTTTTGCAGCTCAGAGCCGATCTCTTCAGCCCAGCTTCCGGCGATTTTGAATGTCATGCCAACATTATTACTATGTTTTTGCAAAGTTCAGGCGATTTTTTATAGGCGAAACGGGGGGCTGTGGATTACAGTCCCGCCCATGAGTTTCAACATCGGCCCCATAGAGATCAAAGATCCGGTATTCTTGGCCCCTATGTCGGGAGTCACCGACCAGCCCTTCCGCCGCATCGTCAAACGTTTCGGCGCGGGGCTGGTATTTTCGGAAATGATCGCCAGCCGCCTGATGCTGGAACAAGGTGCGCATTCCCTGAAAAGCAATACCGATTACAGTGAAGAATTCCCGATCGCCGTACAACTGGCCGGATGCGAACCCGATATCATGGCTGAAGCCGCAAAAATCAACGTCGGGCGCGGCGCAGCTATCATCGATATCAATTTCGGCTGCCCGGTAAAAAAGATCGTCAATAATTATGCCGGCTCGGCGCTCATGCGCGACGAAATGCTGGCGGCGTCGATCATGGAAAAAACCGTGAAAGCCGTCGAAGTCCCCGTCACGGTCAAAATGCGCCTGGGCTGGGA
>CAKTCH010000261.1 GCA_934538895.1 uncultured Alphaproteobacteria bacterium | reverse complement strand
GTTTTAGACCAGCACGGGGAGACGCTGACGAAGCACTTCTACAAGCGCATGTTCTCGCATAATCCCGAAGTGGCACCGCTGTTCAATCCGGCGAACCAGTTCGCGGGCTCGCAGCAGCGCGCCCTCGCGGCGGCCATCTGCGCTTATGCGGCCAATATCGACAATCTGGAAGTGCTGGGCGGGGCGGTCGAGCTGATCGCGCAAAAACATGCATCGCTGCGCATCATGCCGGAGCATTACCCGATCGTCGGCGAGAACCTGCTGGCGTCCATCCGCGAAGTGCTGGGCGAAGCGGCGACGGACGACATTATCAATGCGTGGGGTGAAGCATATGGTTTTCTCGCCGACATATTGATCGGGCGCGAGGCGCAGATTTACAAGGAACAGGTCGAAGCGCCGGGCGGCTGGCAGGATTTCAAACCGTTCCGCGTCGTCCGCAAGGAAAAGGAAAGCGATATCATCACGTCCTTCTATCTTGTGCCGGCGGACGGCGGGCCGCTGCCGCCGTTCAAGCCGGGACAGTATATCACGGTGCGTGTGCCGAGCCCCTGCGGCCACACCACGATGCGCAACTACAGCCTCTCGGACAAACCGGGGCAGGCGCATTACCGCATCAGCGTCAAGCGCGAGACAGGCCCGAAGGCGGACACACCCAAAGGGTACGTTTCCAACCTGCTGCACGACTCGATCGAAACCGGGGCGACGATCGACATCGCGCCGCCATGCGGGGAATTCTTCCTCGACGTTACCGAACAACACGCGCGTCCGCTTGTGCTGCTGGCGGGCGGGATCGGCATCACGCCGCTCTATAGCATCCTGAAGACCGCGCTGGAGGAAATGCCGGAGCGGAAAATCGTGCTGGTCCACGGCAGCCTGTATGAGGGCATCCAGCCGTTCCGCGCCGAGATCGAACAGCTCGCCGCGCAGCATGGCAACCTGACAGTGCATTTCCGCTACAGCGAGCCGCCGCGCGAAGGCGTGGTCCGCCACCCGGCAAGCGATACGGGGATGATCGATGCCGCGCTGGTCGAGCGGCTGGTGCCGGAAAAAGACGCCGATTATTATTTCTGCGGTCCCAAACCGTTCATGGTCAGCATGTACCACCAGTTGCTGGAATGGGGCATCCCGGCGTCGCAGGTTCATTTTGAATTCTTCGGCCCGCGTCAGGAGTTGGAGCGCAAAGCGGCGTAAAGGCGATGGGCGGAAAACCGGCCATATACACGATCGGTCATTCCACCCATTTGCTGGAGGCGTTCATCGCGATTCTGAAACATCAGGGGATCGAATGCCTCGCCGACGTGCGGACGATCCCGCGCTCGCGCACCAATCCGCGCTATAATAAGGACAGCTTGCCTGCGCCGTTACAGGGCGCGGGCATTTCCTATGTGCATATCGCGGCGCTGGGCGGGTTGCGCTCCCGCCGCAAGGCCGATGGCGAGTCTGCCAATACATACTGGGAGAACAAATCGTTTCGCAATTACGCCGACTACGCCATGAGCGCCGCGTTCCGGCAAGGGCTGGACGAGCTGGAGGCGCTGGCGCTTCATGGGCGTTGCGCCATCATGTGCGCCGAGGCCGTGTGGTGGCGCTGTCACCGGCGCATCATTGCCGATTACCTGATCGCCGAGCAGTATCCCGTCTATCATATTATGGGGCCGGATAAAGCCGATCCCGCACGCATGACCGACGCGGCGCAAGTCTTGGGGGACGGGACGATCCGCTATAAATAATGGCAGGCACGCCGCTGCCGGGCGTTTGTTTTTACGCTGGGGGCGCGTGCCGTTTCATGGTATCTTTTTCCCCTAATCGAAAGGGTCACTGATGCCGACCATGCCCAGCCAACAAGAAAACGCTCTCTTGCTTCCCGTCTCCATCGCGCGGTGGATGCTCGTTCTGCTGCTGGTCGCCAGCGTTTATTTCTTCTACGGATTTATCGTTCCGGTTCTGGCGGCGCTGGTCATTGCGTTCACGGCATGGCCGCTCTATCGCAAATTATATCAAGCCGTCGGCTATCGTCGAAACTGGTCGGCGACGATCGCGCTGATGCTGGCTATCCTGTTCCTGATTATCCCGGTTTTGATCGTGGGATCGTACGCGATCAACGAGGCGATCATCTGGCTCGACTGGGCGGTGAAGGCGAATGCGAACGGCGCGCCTATGCCCGTGTGGCTGGACGGCATTCCTTTTATCGGCCTGTGGCTGGAAGAACAATGGACGGAGTATTTAAGCCATCCCGGCATGATCGGTGAAGTGGTGCAGGTGACGAGCGGCGAGAATATCGGCTCGATCTATCGCGGCGTGCTGGCGGCAAGCGGCAGCGTGCTGAATCTCGGTCTGACCGTGCTGTTCATGCTCATCACGCTGTTCTTCGTGTTTCGTGACGGCAGCGCCTTCGCGGCGGC
>CAKTCH010000260.1 GCA_934538895.1 uncultured Alphaproteobacteria bacterium | reverse complement strand
ATCGGCACGCGGCTTTCCATGCGCGCCATAATCATATCGTTGACCGCCGCCATATCGGCATCCAGCAGCGCCCCCAGCCGGTCGAGCGGGGAAGGATTTGCGGCTTTCTTTGCTGTAGCGGCTGTCATATAAGGTGACATAGACCAGTGCCTGAAAACGGGCAAGGATTAAGTTGTATGGACGGCAAGGCTTTATTCATCGTCGATGTGCAAGAAGGGGGCATGACTTCCGAATTGCGCCGTCTGGCGGCGTCGATTGAAACGCTTCAAGAACGATACTGTTCAATCTTCGTTTTTCGGTTTGTGAATGTCCCTGCATCTCCCTGGGACAAATGGCTGAACTGGCGGCGGTTCCGGGAAGACAAGGAGACGGCGCTTGCCTTCAAGCCTGTGCAGGGGGCTTACCTGTATGATAAAGGCACCTATACCTGCCTTTCACCGGATGTGTTGAACAAGCTGGAAAAGGACAGGGTTTCAGAAGTGCATATCGCCGGACTCCGTACTGAAAACTGCGTCTTGAAAACCGCGGTCGATTTGTTTGAAACGAATAAATTCAGGCCGGTTATTCTCGCCCGTTATTGCGGGTCGCCGCATCGGAATCTGCATGATGCCGCGTTGGATATTCTCGAAAAATTCATCGGCAAGGACCAGATTGTTTATGACTGAGAGTGTCGAAATCCATGTTTTGAACAGGCGGGTGCGATTGTTGCAGCCGCAGGAGGGTTTTCGCACGTCGCTGGACTCGGTGATGCTCGCGGCGGCGTGTCCGGCCAAAAGCGGGGATCGCATTCTCGATATGGGATGCGGCGTCGGCGGGGCAGGGATTTGCGTGCTGGCGCGGGTGGCGGGCACGCATCTGAGCGGCGTCGAGATACAGGCTGACCATGCCGAACTGGCGCAGAGGAATATCGTATTGAACAGTATGCAGGGACGGGCGGAATTCATCGCGTCGGATATACGCGATTTTTCAACGCCGCAACCGTTCGATCATGTCATCTGCAATCCGCCTTATATGGAGGCGGGGGCGCACACGGTCTCGCCGTCGGAAAAGAAAGCCATCGCGCACGGGCACCATGACGCGGACATATCGACCGCCGACTGGCTGGAGGCGGGGTTTCGGGCGCTCAAATCCGGCGGGACGCTGACCATGATCCACCGCGCCGACAAGACCGATAAAATCATTCTCGGCCTGAAAAACCGCTTCGGCGCGGTCGAGATCATTCCCCTATGGCCGCGCCATGGAGAGGACGCAAAACGCGTGATTATCCGCGCCGTCAAGGACCGCAAAACACCGGCCAGCCTGCGCGCGGGCCTGATCTTGCATGAGGCGGATGGCTCCTATACGCAGGTTGCCGATGCTATCTTGCGGGATATGCAACCGATCGTTTAGGATGGGGTATGCAAAAGATCAAAGATTTCGTCTGCGACCTGCCGTTTATTCGCGATCAGGTTGAAGCCAAGCCCAAGGTCGCCGTCCTGCGCATGGCGGGTATCATTGCCGACGCCTCGCAGGTGCGCCGCGCGGGCATTAATTTCGAGAAATTCAAAAGGCCGATCGACAAAGCGTTCGACGTTGCCGGCTTAAGTGCGGTGGCGCTGGTCATCAACTCCCCTGGCGGCGCGCCTGCGCGCTCTGGCGGAAGAAAAGGACGTCCCGGTTTATACGTTTATCGAGGACGTCGCGGCGTCGGGCGGTTATTGGCTTGCTTGTATCGGCGATGAAATTTACGCACAAAGCACCTCCATCGTCGGTTCGATCGGCGTAATATCGGGCGGCTTCGGGCTTGAAGATTTCATCAAGCGTCATGACATCAAGCGGCGCGTTTATACGGCGGGGCGCGATAAAAGTTTCCTCGACCCATTCAAACCGGAAAAGGCCGAAGACATCGCCCGCCTGAAACATATCCAGCATGCCATGCACGATGATTTCAAGGCATGGGTGCATGAGCGCCGCGATCCGCGCCTGAACGGTGACGAGAGCGAGTTGATGGAAGGCGCCTTCTGGACGGGCAGGCAGGCGCTGGAGCGCGGTCTGATCGACGGTATCGGCACGGTCGAGCGCGTCATGAAGGACAAGCTGGGCGACGAGACGCGCTTTATCGATATTGTGGTTGAAAAGAAATCGCTGCTCTCTTTGTTGCCGCTGATGGGCGCGGCACGGGGCGACATCATGCTTGATGCGCTGGACGCCGTCGATGCCAAAACCCACTGGTCGCGGTATGGCCTGTAATGGAACTGCGTAAAGCGACCGCTGGTGATCTCTCCGCCCTGTATATGATCAGCCCGAATGAAGCCGGTTATTTCGAGCGCTGCCTTGAGGAAGGGCGCTTGGTCGTGATCGCGACGGTTGACGGGGCTGGTTGCGGCTGCGCGATGCTCACCCATACGCCGCGCTATAGCCTCTACA
>CAKTCH010000259.1 GCA_934538895.1 uncultured Alphaproteobacteria bacterium | reverse complement strand
ACCGGCCCCCGCGCCGGCTGAACCGATGATGCCGGTGGAAGCGCCCGCCGCGCCGATGAAAGTGGAAGAAGCGATGTATCTGGTATTCTTCGACTTCGATAAATCCGGCGTTGCCGCCAGCGGCGAAAGCGTCCTCGACGCCGTAGGCACGGAAGTGAAAAGCCGCAGCCTGAATGCCGTGAACGTTGTGGGCCACACGGACCGCGCAGGCTCCCGTACATATAACAACCGTCTGGCGCTGAAACGTGCGAACGCCGTTCGTGAAGCCCTGATCAAACGCGGCGTCAACGCCGGCCTGATCAAGGTTGATGGCCGCGGGGAAGACCAGAACCTCGTCGCGACGGACGACAACGTGCGCGAACCGGCAAACCGCCGCGCAGAAATTACATTCCAGTAATTTCCCGCTTACATGTTTTCGACGGGGCCGGGGAATTTTCTCCGGCCTTGTTACTTTAAAGGTTAAGCGATGTACGAAAAAACTACCCGCAATATCAAAATACAGGTGACGCCGGATTTCCTCCCCGATCAGTCACATCCGGAAGACGATTATTACGTCTGGTCCTATCATGTGCGGATTGAAAATAACGGGGAAATGATCGTGCAACTCAAATCGCGCTACTGGAAAATCACCGACGGCGCCGGTCACAGCCATGAAGTGGAAGGCGAAGGCGTCATCGGCCAGCAACCGACGCTCGCTCCCGGAGAATCTTTCGAATACACAAGCGGCACACCGCTCGGCACACCCGGCGGAATCATGGTGGGCGCCTATAAAATGCTGGATATCCATGGCCAAAGCTTCACTGTGGATATTCCCGCCTTTTCCCTCGATAGCCCTTATCAGTATTCCGCCATACATTAGACTTCAGATTATGGATTTCAGGCCGATACTTTACGTCATGGGAATTTTACTCTGCCTGCTGGCCGCTGGCATGGTCGCTCCCATGCTGGTCGACCTGTATTATGCCCATGACGACTGGCAGGTTTTTCTCTTCTCGATCTGTATCTGCGCTTTTTTCGGCGGCACACTGATCCTGAGCAATGCCGGCTGTACGGAAGACGCGATCAATATCAGGCAGGCCTTCGTCCTCACGGCCCTGGGGTGGGCGGTCATGTCGTTGTTCGGCGCATTGCCCCTTTGGAAATCCAGCATCGATCTCGATATGGCCGCCGCCGTTTTCGAATCAACCTCGGCAGTGACCACGACAGGCTCCACCGTAATTGTCGGCCTTGATAACGCGCCGCCCGGCATATTGCTCTGGCGCTCTATCCTGCAAGCCTTTGGCGGCGTCGGGTTTATCGTGATGGCGCTGACGATCCTGCCCTTCCTGAAAGTGGGCGGAATGCAGCTGTTCCAGACCGAATCTTCGGATAAATCCGACAAAGCCTTGCCGCGCATACGTCAGAACGCCATGGCCATCGGCTATATCTACCTGTTCCTCGTCGCATGGTGCACACTGACTTACTGGTTCTGCGGCATGAGCGGCTTCGATGCCATTAACCACGCCATGACCACGATTTCCACGGCGGGATTATCCACGCACGATGCGTCATTCGCTTACTTCCGGAATCCGATGATTGAATGGGCGGGCACGTTTTTCATGATACTCGGCGCCCTGCCCTTCGTACTTTATATCCGCATGGGTAAAGGTGAATGGAAAGCCGTACTGCGCAATACGCAGGTACGCGCTTTCCTGAAATTCCTGGCCGCTACAATTTTGCTAATGACATTCTGGCTGATGCTCAGTCACGATCGAGGCTTTGCCGATGCATTGCGCACCGTGGCTTTTAACATCGTATCGATCGTGACCACAACGGGATATATGTCGGAAGATTATAGCATGTGGGGCCCCTTCGCCCTCGTGGCGTTTTTTGCCCTGACTTTCGTCGGCGGCTGTACCGGCTCGACCGCGGGCGGCACGAAAATCATGCGTTTCCAGATCATGATGTCTTTATTCAGACGCCACATGTTCCGCCTTATCCATCCTCATGGGGTATTCCCTATCACCTATGAAGGGCGGCGCGTCGGCGACGACATCATCTTCTCGGTGATCGTTTACGTCATATCGCTTTTTATGTCGATTGCAGTTTTTTCATTGCTGCTGGGATTGCTAGGCCTCGATATCATTACAAGCATATCAGGCGCGGCCGCATCCATCATGAACGTAGGGCCGGGATTAGGCGCTTTGATCGGTCCCGCCGGAAACTTCGCCGCATTACCCGACGCCGCCCAATGGATATTATCATTTGGAATGCTGATGGGCCGTCTTGAATTGCTGACGCTGCTGGTACTGCTCTCACCGTACTTGTGGCGTCGATAATAGCGTCGAAAGCGGCAAGGCATCGGCATCGACCATGCTGAATTTTTCGCTCAGCGCCTGACCGACCCCCGTATCGACATCTTTCATCAATTGCTCAAGGAATTGCA
>CAKTCH010000258.1 GCA_934538895.1 uncultured Alphaproteobacteria bacterium | reverse complement strand
CGCCATGTGTATGGCTTCCGTCACCGGCATCCCCGCCTTGAGCAGACGCACCATCGCTTCCAGCGCGTCGGCGAAATCGCCGAGGAATTTCTTCTGGCGGCGGCGCGTCTTCCAGCGCAGCAAATAACGGGGAACACCCAGCAAGGCCGTAATCGCGATCATCACGATCGCGATCGGCGATATTTGCGCCAATAGGCTGACCGCCACGGCCCCCAGCATCAGTAAAAAGGAAAATAGCCAGAATTGCCGGGGCGAAATGCTTAACCCTGCCTGTTTCAGGCGCATGTCTATGCTGGTTTTTCGTTTTTCCTTTTCGCTGTCCTGCCCCTGCTTCAACCGGCGGGCGATTTCGTCGCGGCGCCTGTTTTGCGAACTCTTGTCGCTCTTCGCGGTGCTTTCGGCAAACCCCTGCCCGCGAATGATCGATAGCGCGCGCTGGTTCTTCGCCCTGTCCATCTGTTTCATCGCGAACAGGCTGAAGGTGACGAAGACGGCAAAAGCGCTAAGGAAAATGATGATGAACGTCATGGGCGTCACGTATCGAAAGCTTCGGCCATGGCGTCCAGCACCAGTTGCTCGACGCCGTACTGACGGGCCTTGTCCCAGAATTTCGGGCGCAACCCCGTCGATTTCTGGGTACAGATCAGCTTGCCGCCGGCGTCTTCGCCCTGAATATCGAGCACAAACAGATCCTGCATGGTGACGATATCACCTTCCATGCCCGTAATTTCGGTCACATGCGTCACCTTGCGCGAACCGTCGCGCAAACGCTGCACCTGTATGATGACGTTCACCGCGGATGCGATTTGTTCGCGCACGGCGGCAGAGGGCAGGTTCAAACCGCCCATCGCGATCATATTCTCCATACGCGACAGCGCCTCGCGCGGGTTGTTGGCGTGCACCGTGCCCATGGAACCGTCATGGCCGGTATTCATCGCCTGCAACAGGTCGAACGCTTCCGGCCCGCGCACCTCGCCGACGATGATGCGTTCAGGGCGCATCCGCAGGCAGTTCTTCACCAGGTCGCGCATCGTCACTTCACCCGCGCCCTCAAGGTTCGGCGGGCGCGTTTCAAGCCGTACCACATGCGGCTGCTGCAATTGCAGTTCGCAGGCATCCTCGCAGGTGATGATGCGCTCGCCCGCCTCGATATAGCGCGTCAGGCAGTTCAGCATCGTAGTCTTGCCGGAACCCGTACCGCCGGACACCAGCACGTTCACGCGGCAACGCCCGATCGCCATGATCAGCTTGGCGCAGCTCGGCGTCATCGCCTTGTACTCCATCAGCTTCTCAAGCGTCAGCTTGTCTTTCTTGAATTTACGGATGGTCATGGTCGCGCCGTCCACTGCCAGCGGCGGGATAATCACGTTCACACGCGATCCGTCCGGCAGGCGCGCGTCGCAAATCGGCGAGCTTTCATCGACGCGGCGGCCGATCGCGCCCACGATGCGCTGGCAGATCGTCGTCAAATGCTGGTTGTCGCGGAATTGAATATCGGTGCGCTGGATCTTTCCGCCGACTTCTATATAAGTCGTATCCGGGCCGTTAATCATGATATCGGCGATATCGTCGCGCTCCAGCAGCACCTCCAGCGGACCGTAGCCCAGCATGTCGTCGCCGCATTCCTTGCAGATCTGTTCCAGCTCCGACGGCGTCACGTCGAGATTGCGGAAACGCGCGATCTCCTGCACGGCGGAAGACACTTCCTCGCGCGCGGCCTTTGAATCCATCCGCGCCAGCGCCTTCAGATCGATACTGTCGCGCAAATCGATCCAGATACGGTTGCGCGCGCGCTGCAAGCGCAACGACGTCATGTTGTCCGCCGCGGGCCCTTTTGTCTCCAGTATTTCTTCCGGCGCCGCATGGTCCAGTATGGTGGAGTCCACCGCTCTCGGTTTTTCTTTCTGCGCGGGCGAATTGACCGGCGGCGGGGCACCCGCCAGGCGCGATTCCCCTTTCTGCGCGCCCCCTTCGCCCGAAAGCGCGCGCAACTGCGCCATTTGCGCATCACTGATTTTATTTTCCGCGGGCGCCGCGGGAGAAGGCACGGAAGGCGGCGCGGGCGCAGGTGCGGGAACGGCAGCAGGCGCAACCGGCTTATTCACCGGCGGCGCTGCTGAACCCGCATCTGATTTCTTGCCGAACATTTTACCCGAAACCCGCCTATCCTTTTGCCTTCAACTTGGTCAGCAAGCCGCCAAGGCCGCTTTTCCTGTCATCGTCTTCCTTGCCCGCGTCGCTGCTGGTATGCGCGAGAGCGCCGCGAATGGCCTGAAGCAGTTTCTCCGTGATGACAGAACCCACCTTGTCCTGCCCCATTTTTCTCGACTGGCTTTCCGCGCTGGCGAACGTATCGGCCTCGAACGGCAGCACAGTGGTAATCTTGCGATCCAACCCCTGCTCGATCTGCGCTTTCGATACTTCGTTCCGGCTGGAATAACCGTGCCTATTCACGATCACATCCGCCGCGTCGCTGGAACCGCCGCGTAAATCCGTGATCTCCTGCAAC
>CAKTCH010000257.1 GCA_934538895.1 uncultured Alphaproteobacteria bacterium | reverse complement strand
CAACGCTGGCGGGGCATGTCGTGCTGGGCGATTTCGTGCTGGTGGGCGGCTTGTCCGCCGTGCATCAGTTCGTGCGTATCGGCACCCATGCGGTTATCGGCGGCATGTCGGGCGTTGAGAATGACGTCATTCCCTTTGGCCGCGTAAAAGGCGAGCGCGCTTTTCTGGCGGGCCTGAATCTTGTGGGGCTGGAGCGCCGCGGCTTCGATAAAGAGCAGGTGCGTTTGCTACAACGGGCTTTCAACCAGCTTTTCGGCGGCGAAGGCACGCTTGACCAGCGGATTGAAAGTGTTGAAAATGACTTTTCAACCAATGAAACGATCATGGAGATCGTTCACTTCGCCCGTGAGAAGACTCGTTTCCCGTTATGCCAGCCGCCGAGAAAAGCAGCCTGAAAGAAGAACTCGGTATCGAGCGCCTCGGCGTGATCGCCGGAGGTGGCGATTTGCCGGCGCGTTTGCTGGCGGCATGCGATCATGCGGGTATAGAAACTTTTGTCGTCGGGTTCGAAGGCCAGACCGATAAATCCATTTATCAGGATCGCCAATATATATGTTCGCGCATCGGCGCGGCGGGCACGATTATCAATACGCTGAAAAATCATAATGTGCGCGATCTGGTGATGATCGGCGCTATCCGCCGCCCGACGCTGATGGATTTGAAACCCGATCTGCGTACGGCGCGTTTTTTTGCCAAGGTCAGCTTGCGCGCGCTGGGCGATGACGGGTTGCTGAAGGCCATGCGCCGCGAGCTGGAACGCGAGGGATTTCGTATTCATGGGGTTCAGCGTTTCGCCGGGGATTTACTGGCGGTGGAAGGGGCCGTGGGCCGCTATAAGCCCGCGCGCCATGACTGGGGCGATATTCGCCGCGGCATCGATGTGCTGCGGGCGCTTGGCGCCGTGGATGTCGGGCAATCGATCATCGTGCAGGATGGCGTGGTGCTGGGGATCGAGGCCAGCGAAGGGACCGATGAACTGATCCGCCGCTGCGGAGCTTACCGCAAAAAGGGCAATAGCGGCGTACTTGTAAAGCTGGCCAAGCCGGGGCAGGATGAAAACCTCGACCTGCCGACCATCGGCCCTGAAACTATAAGGCTGTGCGCGGACGCGGAGATGGTCGGGATAGTCGTGGAGGCCGGGCGCAGCCTGATCGTTTCCCCCGAGGAAACAGCTGAAATTGCCAACCGTCACAGGATTTTTGTCGCGGCCATCACACCGGAGCAAATTCCCGATGAATAATCCCTCTTTTTATATGATCGCGGGTGAAGCTTCGGGGGACCAGTTGGGTGGCCGTCTGATGCAGGCGTTAAACCAGCTGACAAATGGCCGTGCCGCATTTCATGGCGTGGGTGGTGTTTCCATGCGTGGTCACGGTCTGGCCAGCCTGTTTCCCATGACCGATCTTTCGGTGATGGGGGTTGCGGAAGTGTTGCCGCGCCTGCCGCTGATCCTGCGCCGTATCAGGCAAACGGTGACCGATGTGATGGATAAAAATCCGGACGTGGTCGTGACCATCGACGCGCCCGATTTTTGCTTTCGCGTGGCCAGGGCGCTGAGAGCGGCGGGCTATAAAGGCAAGCTGTTGCATTACGTGGCGCCGACGGTCTGGGCGTGGCGGCCCGAACGCGCGAAGAAGGTGGCGGCGCTTTATGACGGCATCATGTGCCTGTTTCCATTCGAGCCGGGTTATTTCACGCGCGAAGGGATGAAGGCCGCGTTCGTGGGGCATTCCGTACTGGAGGAGGGCTGGGATCATACGGACCCTTCCGGCATCCGCCTGCACTATGAAATTCCGGCGAACAGGAAGGTGCTGGGGCTGCTGTTCGGCAGCCGCGTGGGCGAGCTTAATCGCATGGGGCCTGTGCTGCGCGAGGCCGCGCGGTTGATCGTAAAGGATAACCCCGGTCTGCATATCGTTACGGTGACAATGCCGCATGTCGAGAAGCTGGCGCGTAACCTGTTGCAGGAAATTCCCTGTTACAATACGGTTATCCTCGATCCCCATCATAAATTTCATGCGTTTTCCGTCATGGATGCGGCGATCGCCACATCGGGGACGGTGGGGCTGGAGCTATCGGTCGCCGGGGTGCCGCATGTGATCGGGTATAAAATGAATGCGCTGACTCATGCCATGATCCGCCGGCGCATCCGGACCAGGTATGCGCATCTGACGAATATCATGCTGAATTATCCGCTGGTACCGGAATTCATCCAGAAAGATTGTACGGCGGAAGCGCTGGCGAATGCCGCGAGCCTGTATTTGCAGGATTATAATGCGGCGAAATACCAGAAGGATGGTTTCCGTTCGATGATGCATATGATCCAGGGAGAATATGCGGGAACGCCGTCGCATCAGGCGGCGATGTTTGCGCTGAGTTTTGTTGATGAATTTTAGAACACGGCGTACACAACGGTCACAAAGAAATCTGTCTGATACCGTCATCCCGAGCGCAGCCGAGGGATCTGGCCCGGTTTAAACTTGATAAGATCCCTCGGCTGCGCTCGGGATGACG
>CAKTCH010000256.1 GCA_934538895.1 uncultured Alphaproteobacteria bacterium | reverse complement strand
GCCATGGCCACGCTGGCCGATGAAGCGGAAGTGATCGACGTGCCGATCATCGGCGAAGACGACCGCACCCACCCGAACCATGTGCCGCGCTCGCTGCTGGTCGGCATCATCCAGCCGCGTCTCGAGGAAATTCTCGAACTCACGCGCGCCCGCTTGAACGATAGCGGCGTGGGCCAGCTGGCGGGCCGCCGTATCGTGCTCACCGGCGGCGCCAGCCAGATCCCGGGCTTGCGCGACCTCGCGCAGCTGGTGCTGGATAAACAGGTCCGTCAGGGCCGCCCGATCCGCCTGCCCGGTTTGGCCGAAGCCGTAAACGGCCCCGCTTTCGCCACGACCGCCGGATTGCTCACCTATGTGGCCGAACGCAGCCACGAAATCCCTGCCGCCGTCACCGCCCAGGCCGCTCCCGGATCGCTATGGGAACAGATAAAGGTCTGGTTTAAGGATAACTGGTAGTTTTTTCACCACAGCGATCCGGCGTAGCGCTTTCTTTGTCATCCTGAGCCAAAGGTAGGGAATCTCGCCTTTGGCTGGCTAAAAATGTGATCCCTCGTCGTTACGCGCGCGGGATGACAAGAAGAACGGCGCTGCGATCGCTGTGCCCGCTGTGGCGAAAGTTTCTTAACTAAATCCCTTCTCGATTCCCATTTTTGATTCGTTTTTGCGATAACCGGTAAAATTCTGAATCATTCCAAAGGTTTCCCGAATCAAATTAAATCCCGGCCAGGTTTTGCACCGCTCTGTCAACAAGCCGAAAATGCACTAAATTCATTTTCAACAGAACATTAGCGCCTGAAAACCCGTCTTATCCACAGCTTTCTCCCTTGCGACTCTTCACGAATCAATGGCGCTTTGCCAAACTCCGTAAACCTGAGTCGAATGAATCACTTAAGCGTATTCTCTCAGTTTTTGATTCCACCGGAAGGGCGCCTGTACCATGCGTAAATCACTGATATCCGGGCAGAACACCAAGTTTCGCCCCTTCATAAAAATCAATGAACAGAGATAGAATCACAAGGAGATCAAGCCGATGGAGGAGTCCCCGCCATGATTAACATCAGAATGCAGCACAAAGAGGTGCAGAAATTGTCCCCTAGAATAGCAGTAGTTGGCGTCGGTGGCGCTGGCGGCAACGCCGTCAATAATATGATCAGCGCAGGCCTTGAGGGCTGCGAGTTCGTCATTTGCAACACCGATGCGCAAGCCATCGAGGGCAGCCTGTGCGAAACCCGCGTCCAACTGGGCGTCACCGTGACAGGCGGCCTCGGCGCAGGCGCCCGCCCGGAAGTGGGCCGTTCGGCGGCAGAAGAATCCATCGACGAAGTGATGCGTCACCTCGAAGGCGCGAACATGGTTTTCGTGACCGCCGGTATGGGCGGCGGCACAGGAACGGGCGCGGCGCCGATCATCGCGCGCGCCTGCCGTGACAAGGGCGTCCTGACCGTGGGCGTCGTCACCAAGCCGTTCCACTTCGAAGGCACGACCCGTATGCGCATGGCAGAGGCTGGCATCGAGGAGATGCAGCAATATGTCGATACGCTGATCGTCATCCCGAACCAGAACCTGTTCCGCGTGGCGAACGAGAAGACGACCTTCTCCGAAGCGTTCCGCATGGCCGACAGCGTGCTGCAAGCCGCCGTGCGCGGCGTGACCGACCTGATGGTGATGCCGGGTGAAGTGAACCTCGATTTCGCCGACATCCGCTCCGTGATGCAGGAAATGGGCAAGGCGATGATGGGCGCGGGCGAGGCCACCGGCGAAGGCCGTGCTGTGGACGCGGCTGAAAAAGCCATCAACAACCCGCTGCTGGACGATGTTTCGATGAAGGGCGCGCGCGCCGTCATCATCAACGTCACCGGCGGCAGCGACCTGACCCTGTTCGAAATCGACGAGGCCTGCAACCGCATCCGCGACGAAGTGGACCCGAACGCGAACATCATCTTCGGCTCGACCTACAACCCCGCCATGGAGGGCGTTATGCGCGTATCCATCGTGGCCACGGGCATCGACGCCGCGGAAGTAAAAAAAAGTAAGAGCAATTTCGGCCCGCATATCATCAACGCCGTGACGGCGCAGCAGCAACAGGCCGAACGCCCGGCGGAACGCAATGTCGAGCGTGCACAGCCACGCACGGTCCAATCCGCGCTGGAAGAGCCCGCCGTATCCGCCTACGCACGCAGTTACCAGCCTGCCGTGCCGCAAGGCATGGCTGCCGCCCGCTCTGCGGCGACCGTGGCGGCACGCGCCCCGGTTCAGTCTTATGCCGCGCCGGTGCAACCGGCGGCACAGGCAACGGCACAAGCCGCCGCCGTCGATCTGTTCGAGCAACAGGAATATGCCGCGCATGAGGCCGCTGTAAAAAAGCCTGAAGCGGCTTCCGTGCCTGCGCCTGCTTATGTAGCGCAGGGGGGGACGCATGAAGTCGCATCTCAATCCGTACGGGGGGCAGTGTATAATAACGCCTTCATCCCGCCGCAACCGGTGGAAGTGCCGCCGGAAAGCCGCAGCCGCGACGGTATCGTTCCCGGCTA
>CAKTCH010000255.1 GCA_934538895.1 uncultured Alphaproteobacteria bacterium | reverse complement strand
ATGAAACTCGTCGACCGAGGCCATCAGCGGTCCTGGACGCATACTGATTTTGCCCGTCGGTTCTCCCGGCCAGTTATGCAGCCCGAACATGTAATCGATCTTGAAATCCTTGAACAAACCTTCCTCGATCATCTTGTTCGCGCCGTTACCGCCTTCTTCCGCGGGCTGGAACACCAGATGGACCTCGCCGTTGAAATTCTTCGTCTCGTTCAGGTATTTCGCCGCTGCCAGCAACGTGGCGGTGTGGCCGTCATGGCCGCAGGCGTGCATCTTGCCCGGAATTTTCGAGGCGTGCGGCTGGCCGCTCTTCTCCAGAATATCCAGCGCGTCCATATCCGCGCGCAGGCCGATGGTTTTGCCTGAATCGTTTTTCTGTCCCTTGATGGTGGCGACGATTCCGGTTTTGGCCAGTCCCTTCCTGAACGGAATACCCCACGCCGTCAATTTCTGCGCCACCAGCGCCGACGCGTACTCTTCTTCATACTTCGTTTGCGGATTCTGGTGCAGGTCGCGGCGCCATACGGTGGCTTCGTCTTTCAGGTCGGCGGCACGGTTCAGGACAGGCATAAAAAGCTCCTTGGTTTTCCAAAAAATGATATTAGCGCGCAGAGCCCATATCGGCAACGGGAAAGCCGAAGCGCAAAGGATTGCCGTTTATAAAGGCTTGCTGTAAAATAATAAATGGAACGGTCCTGTGACCGGGCCGGGGCCTAGAAAACCCCTCAAATAGAGCGGCTGGCATCAGCCGTGACTGGTGCCGCCCATATTTCAGGACAGCATCAGAGATGTCGCTTCTCGGTTATGGGACCGGGGGGCGGCAGCGTATGTCCAGTGCGAAAGCGTAAAGGCTGTCGCGCCGTTTCTCTATTTGACGGTTTTCTACCCCCGGTCGCCAGGAGCAATCTTGGTGGCCTTTTTGTCGACGCGAACAAGGGGAAAAGAAATGCGCATGATTCTGTCATGTTGTTTAACCGCTGCGATAGGCATCGCGGCTTTTTCATGGAAGACGCAGGCGCAAGCGCCGGAAACGATTGTAAAAGCCGAAGGCGCGGCGATCGTCTTCATCGTCAACGGCCAGGAGCAGGCCCGCATCGATGATAAAGGGCTGCACGTCAGGGGCGATGTCGCCTTCACCGGCATGACGGTGGATATGGGCACATACCCGCGCAAGGCCGGTGCGCAATGAGGGGAACGCTTTTAAAATCCCTGTCCATAGCACTGCTCCCCCTGCTATCGGCCTTCCCTGCGCGGGCACAGATCAGCCTTGATATCGGCGGGGTCAATGGCGGCGGCGTGCGGATCGGGACATCGTCAACCACCTGTGCAGCCGGTGTGGCCGGGGGCGTGCGCTACAACGCCACCGGCAAATGCCTCGAACTGTGCAACGGCACCAGCTGGTCGTGCATCTCGGTGGCCGCCTGCGGCGACGCCACGCCCAATACTTTCAACTTCACCGATCTGGTCAATCAGGCGACATCGACGCTGGCCACCTCGAACATACTGCAAGTCACGGGCATTTCCTGCGTGGTCAACGTCGCGATTTCCGGCGAGGGCAGCCCGCAATTCCGCACCTGTAGCGACAACGCCTGTTCCAGCGTCCTGCTGGACTGGAGCGCCAGCGGCACCATCGACAACAACCAGTACCTGCAACTGCGCCTGACCACCAGCGCCATAGGCGGCGACACGCACAGCGCGACGGTATCGGTGGGCACCTTCGCCGATGTATGGAACGCCACGCCGACAGGCGATTGCACGGGATCGCCCGTGCCGGGCACGATCTGTGCGGATGGCACGGTCTATGCCGGGCAGTCGCCGGATGGGAATGTCAAGATGTACACGACGCGCTGCGATGTGGGACAGCATTGGGATGGAGTAGCTTGCGCGGGGACGGCGATGTCGCTGACCTGGAATGACGGGTCCATGAACTACGTAAATACTAATGCGCGCAGCGCCAGTGGCGGTGCAGCGAATACAGCCATCCTCGTGGCCACGGACTCGAACAGTGTAGCGCCGGGAATCCAGTTACATAATGCCGCGCACTATTGTTCCGGCGGCGGATTTACGGATGATGCGGGCTATACGGACTGGTATCTGCCTGCGCACTTAGAGCTGGTTATCATGTATGGGAATAGGGTTTCAATTGGTAATTTTGTAGCCACCAACTACTTTTCTTCTACGGAGATAGATATGAACGCGGCGGTAGGCCGGCAATTTATCGACGGTACATATGCCAGTCCCGGGAAGCACTCTGCTTTCCGCGTGAGGTGCGTGAGGAAGTGACCTCGTTTGCCTGTAGATAGTCCAGCCTACACCATCGTCTTGCGCGGGTCGAAGGCGTCGCGCACGGCTTCGCCGATAAAGGTCAGCAGCGAAAGCATCACGGCGAGGGATAAGAAAGCCGTGATCCCGAGCCACGGGGCCTCGATATTGTTCTTGCCCTGCGCCAGCAACTCGCCCAGCGAGGGGGAGCCGGGCGGCAGCCCCAGCCCGAGAAAATCGAGCGAGGTCAGCGCGGTGATCGAACTGGTCAGGATAAAGG
>CAKTCH010000254.1 GCA_934538895.1 uncultured Alphaproteobacteria bacterium | reverse complement strand
GAATTGCAGCTGGCGTTTCTCGCGCTCAGCCAGCGATACGCTCGCCGGCATGGTCAGTGTACGGTTAAAACTCAGTTCCCCCTTGCGGCCCGACTGCATTCCGGTTTCATCGGTGTAATACAGCGCCAGCTTCAGAAAGATTTCATACTGGTCCTGATTGCCCGCGCCCATCCAGTTCACAACCTTGTTATCGGGCTTGATCTGGACCTTGTAAACGCGTGCGTCATCGATGATGAATTTCAGGCCTCCGGCAGCGCCGCCCGGCTGCAAACGATTTTCAGCATAGCGGCGCACCGCCACATCGGGAGAAACCGGGAATGTGGAAGCCACATCTTTCGGATCGGCCCCCGGCACATATCTGGTTTCCACCTCGACGCGTGCCGCATTCACATGATAGGGCGTAATGTTGGTAAAGCTTAATTCCTGCTGCGGTGACGACTTGGCAATGGGCGTCGTCGTACAGGCCGACAGGCCCAGAGCGCAAACGGAAACCAGAAGAACACAACGCACCGCGGAAAACGCTTTCATGAGCAACCTTTTAAAACGTTAAATCAAGCCTTCATAATACGGTCAACATCCGCCGGATCAAAGTTAAATTCGCGACTGCAAAATTCGCATGTCATCCTGACTTGCCCATCGACCGTTATATGCGCGATATCCTCTTCCGAGAGCGTCACCAGAATCCCCTCGACTTTTTCCATAGAACAACGGCAATTTTTCCGCAATGCCTTGCCCTCGAACACGCGCACGCCTTCTTCATGAAAAAGACGGAACAACAATTCCTCCGGCGGCAGGGTCAGCAGTTCCTCGTCGGCAGCGCTTTCCATCATGATCATGGCATGACGCCAGTGCTCTTCGTCGGCGGAAACATCCACGCTCTCACCCGCAACAGGCAGGCCGCCCTCTTCCGGCATATCCTGCAACATAATGGCAGCGCCACGCCATACGCCATCGACCTGGCCGACAGACATTTTGATGCCTGTGCGAATTTGCTCGGACTGCGTAAAATAAATCTGAATGCTTTTCAGCAGGGAGTCGTCCTTGAGTTCAACGATACCCTGATATCGCTCCGTATTCTCCCCCTGATCGACGGTAAAAGCCATGTAGCCTTTGCCCAGCAACGGAGAAGAACCGGGCGCTGCTTTTTCCCTGATCTTGGCGCAGGCGCGCACATCGCCGCCGGATGTGAAATCGCTCACCAGCATATTCACCGGTCCCTCGCCCTGCGTCTGCAACGTAAAGATGCCGTCATATTTCAGCATCGAACCCAGTAATACCGCCAGCGTGGCGACTTCCGCCGTCAGCCGCGCGACGGGCGCGGCATAAGCATGGGAGGTCAATATCTGATCGAGAACCGTATCCATGCGCACCACCCGCCCCCGCAGGCCGGACGATTCAATCACAAAAGGAAGTGCAATATCAGTCATATCCTTCAAGCCTTTATTTTGTAACCTGTTTTCAGCATCCCATAGCACAATGCCAGCAAGGCCAGATTGATGATCGACAGCATCCCCATGCCCATGGCGACATCGGCATCGGCATGGCCGATCATGCCGTAACGGAAACCGTCGATCATATGGAAGAACGGGTTATAAAGCGCGATCTCGCGCCACATATCCGGCAGCCGCGAAAGCGAATAGAAAGTTCCCGACAGAAAGGAAAGCGGCGTAATGATAAAATTCGTGATCGTCGCCATATGATCGAATTTTTCTGACCACAGCCCCCCGGCGATGCCCATCAGCGACAACATCAGCGATGAAAGGAATGCGCTCGCCAGCAAAACCGGCCATGAATACACCGAGAGCGGCACGAATAGCGCCATCGCCGCCAGGCAGAGCATACCCACGACCAGACCACGCACCACGCCGCCGAGGGCATAGCCGGTCAGGATCTCAAGAGCGCTTAAAGGCGGCATCAGCACATCGACGATATTCCCCTGCACCTTGGCGATAATGATCGAAGACGATGTGTTGGCGAAGGCGTTCTGCACCATCGACATCATAATCAGGCCGGGCACAAGGAATTGCAGATAAGGCACACCGCCCACAGCCTCGTTATCATGGCCGAGCGCCAGAACGAAAATCAGGAAAAACAGTACAGTCGTAATCGCCGGTGCCAGCAGTGTTTGCAGCCACACCTTCATAAAACGAGCGATTTCCTTATGAATGAAGGTGAGCAGCCCGATCGTATTGATCCCGCGAATAGTCCGGGGAGTAAGGGCGGGCGCCGAAACAGACGCAGACAAATGATCGTTCATTATGCTAACCTTGGGCAGGAATGCCAAACGATGACGCAGCAAAGCCACCAAGATAAACCAGATTCCGGCAGGATCAAGGCCCCTCGAAAACAGGCTAAGAAAATCACGCCGGCCTACCTGCATAATGCCGGGCTTTACTATTTGCAGCGTTTCGCCGCCAGCACCAGCCAGTTCCAGCGTGTTATGCTGGGAAAAATCGATAAATCCTGCAGGACCCACCCGGAACTGGACCGTGAAGAATGCCGGAAATGGCTGGCCGCGCTGACAGAAACATTCCAGCGCGCGGGCCTTTTGAACGATGAGCTTTACACCACCGGAG
>CAKTCH010000253.1 GCA_934538895.1 uncultured Alphaproteobacteria bacterium | reverse complement strand
GCTCGGGATGACGGTATGAACCAGATTTCGTCGTGATCGCTGTGCGCGTTGTGTTCATACATTATCATTAATGAGTCCCGTACCTAAACCCCACCCCATGCTTCCCCTCAAGGGAAGCATTTTTTTATTAAGGAGAAAAATCATGGCACTGAACGATGTGGCGTTGGCCAGCCGGGCACTCATCCGGCTGGGCGCGGCGCCTGTTTCCTCATTTAACGACGGTTCGGCGGAATCGGAAATCGCGGGCGCCCTGTTCGGGCCTGTCCGCGACGCGCTGCTCTCGGCTTACGGCTGGAGCTTCGCCACCGGGCAACAGGTCCTGAACCTGCTCGATTCGTCCCCCTTGGCCGATTACGCCCAAGCCTTCGCCCTGCCGGACGATTATCTGCGCGCCATGTCTGCGGGCACGGGCGGCAAGGGGCGGGGCCTGAATTACCGCATCGCCCGCAACACCCTGCACACCAATGCCAGCGACGTGCTGCTCACCTATATCTTCCGTCCGGAGGAAGAGGAATTCCCGCCTTACTTCGATGCCGCGCTGATCGCGCGCCTGTCGGCGGAGTTCTGCATCCCGGTGACAGAAAACACTTCGCGCGCCGAAGCCCTGTTCAAAATGGCGGAAATCGAATTCGAACGCGCCCGCCAGATCGACGCCCAGCAGGACACGCCGGGCCGGATCGAGGATTTCAGCCTGATCAACGCCCGTAATGCGTAACTCGAATTCTCTGTCATCCCCGGCTTGACCGGGGATCCAGAGCGGTATTTACGGTCTTTGCTTACTTCTCTGGATCCCCGGTCAAGCCGGGGATGACAAAGGGGTATGTTTTTTCTTTTCACCGGAGTTTTCATGACCAGACTAAGACAGATCAAAACCACCTTCACGGCGGGCGAAGTATCACGCGCGCTTCTGGGGCGTGGCGACCTGCGCGCCTATGAAAACGGCGCGCTGACATTGCGCAATGTTTTCATCCAGCCCACGGGGGGCGTGACGCGCCGCGCGGGCCTGCGCTTCGTCGATCATGCGGCGGGCGACGGGCGCCTGATGGCTTTTGAATTCAGCGTCGATCAGACCTACCTGCTGGTGTTGACCGACGGGCAGCTATCGATCTATGCCGGCGAGGCGCCGGTGGAAACGATCGCCGCCCCCTGGACCGCCGCGCAGATAGCGCAGGTCGCATCCATCCAGTCCGCCGATACGCTGCTGCTCGTGCATCCTGACGTGCCGCCCCGGAAACTGACCCGCAATGCCGGCGGCGTATGGCTGCTGCAAGACTGGGATTTCTATACCGCAGGCAACGTCGTCGAACAGCCTTATTTTAAATTCGCCGATACAGCCGTCACCGTGACGCCGGGCGGCACCAGCGGCACGGTGACGCTGACGGCTTCCGCCGCTACCTTCAGCGAAGAACATAAAGGCACGCGCCTGCGCGTCGGCGGCAGGGAAGTCGAGGTCACCGATTTCAATTCCCCCACCGTGGTAACTGTCGATGTAATCGAGACTCTGGCCGGAACCGGCGCGACCATCGACTGGGAAGAACAGGCCTTCAGCCCGGCGCGTGGCTACCCGATCTCCGTCGCCTTCCATCAGGACCGCCTGGTCATCGGCGGCAGCCGCGATCTGCCCAACCACCTGTGGTTTTCGAAATCGGGCGACCTTTTCAATTTCGATCTCGGTACGGGGCTGGATGATGAAGCGATCGCGTTTTCCATCCTCTCCGATCAGGTCAACGCCCTGCGCGGCATCTTTTCGGGCCGCCATTTGCAGGTGTTCACATCGGGCGCGGAATGGATGGTCACCGGCGATCCGCTGACGCCCGCCAACGTCCAGATCCGCCGCCAGACCCGCGTCGGCTCGATGACCAGCCGCTATGTCGCGCCCGTCACCGTAGACGGCGCGACATTGTTCGTGGCGCGTAACGGCGAACAGATACAGGAATTCCTTTACACCGACGTGGAACAGGCCTATCAGGTCACCGATCTTGCGCTGGTATCGCGCCATATCATCCCGACGCCCGCCGATATGGATTTCGATCAGCGCCGCCGTCTGCTGTTTCTGGTGCGCGAGGACGGCAAGTTCGCGACGCTTACGGTTTTCAGGTCCGAAGCCGTGGCCGCGTGGACGCTTCATGAAACCACCGGATATGTCCGGTCCGTCTCGGTCGTGGGGGACGACGTCTATCTGCTGGTGGAGCGGGAAGGGCGCTTCAATATCGAATGCATCGATGACAAATTGAATCTTGACGCGGCTCTGACCGGTGCATCCGGCTTTCCCGCCGCCACATGGTCCGGCCTTGAACATCTCGAAGGGCAGGAAGTAATGATCGTGGCCGACGGCATCGTCGTCCCGCCGCAGGTGGTCGCGGACGGCGAGATCGTGCTGGACGACCCTGCAAGCACCGTCGAAGTCGGATTGCCCTACACCCATATCGTGGAGCCGCTGCCCCCCAGCGTGCTGGAGCAGAACGGGGCCGGGCGCGCCCTAAGGCTGGTCGAAGCGGTGTTTCGGATCGAGGAGACAGCGGCCTTGCGTCTCGATGTCGGGCGGGGGCTGCGCGACATCCCCCTCCGCCAGTTCGGCGTCGATGTCATCCTCGACGAAGCC
>CAKTCH010000252.1 GCA_934538895.1 uncultured Alphaproteobacteria bacterium | reverse complement strand
ATCCCGTACATCACGGGTGAAGTCCGGCAGGCAGGTGGTGCCGTTGCGGTCACCGAGAACGAAATCGGGCTGGCCGTTACCGATGCGGCGGCCAAAATGTGGGAAAGGCATCACGGTACCCAGCGAGGGCATCGAATGCCAGTTGATATGCCAGACCTGTCCGCCATGGGCGCGGCGGGTTTCCTCCAGCAGGGTTTCAAGCGCGGCGTGGTAGGGTTTATAATAAGTCTCGATCCGCTGGCGGATTTCATCGATATGCAGTTTCCGGTTATAGACGAAGATGCCGGGTTTGATATAACGCCGGATCAGCCCGATGCCGGACCGGGCGCGGTCGGTGGGGTTTAGCGGTCCGGGCCAAGACTCAGCCAGTATTTCGGGTTCGATATCATCCAGCGCGCGGTTCACATCTATATAAGTGCGTGGAAATTCGGCGCAAAGTAGGGGGATGCCCAGAGCCGGGGCGGTATCGAGCAATTCATCGACATGGTTATCTTCGCTCCGGCGGATCAGCCCTTCGTCACAGGCATAGTCGAAGGCGGCGGGGTAGGCGCGGCCACTATGGGGGGAGTCGAATACAAGCGGCACCGCTAGCAGCGCGTTTGCCGGTTTTTGGACAGTATAGACACCTTCGAGGGAATTCTTGAGTAGATCCCGGTTCATGGTTATATGTTTAACACGTTTATTTCTCCAGAGGACTGAAAATGCACGATATTGCCGCGATCCGCAAAGACCCTGATGCTTATGACAAGAACTGGGCGCGCCGTGGCCTGTCCGCGCAGACGCCGGATATCCTGAAACTGGATAGCGACCGCCGCGCCGTGCAGACGGAAATGCAGGAACTGCAAAACCAGCGCAACACCAAGTCGAGGGAGATCGGCACGATCAAAGCCAAGGGCGGTGACGCCAGCGTCATCATGAACGAAGTCGCGGCGATGAAAGATCGTATGGCGGAACTGGAGCAGCGCGAGGCGACCCTGGCCGAGGCCCTGAACCAGCATCTTGCCAGCCTGCCGAACATGCTGGACGACGATACGCCGGACGGCAAGGATGAAAATGATAATGTGGAAGTCCGTAAAATCGGCACACCGAAAAAATTGAACAGCCAGACGCCCGAGCATTTCGAGATCGGTGAGGCGCTGGGCATGATGGATTTCGAAACCGCCGCTAAAATGTCGGGCAGCCGTTTCACGATCATGCATTCGGGGCTGGCGCGGATGGAACGCGCGCTGGCGCAATTCATGCTCGATACCCACACGCAGGAACATGGATACACGGAAGTGTCGCCGCCGCTTCTGGTGCGTGACAATGCGCTCTATGGTACGGGGCAGCTGCCGAAATTTTCGGAAGATTTATTCCGCACGACTTCCGATCACTGGCTGATCCCCACGGCGGAAGTATCGCTGACCAATATGGCCGCGGATATGATTATCGAGGGCGATGAAGACCTGCCGCGCCGCTATACGGCATTCACGCCCTGCTTTCGTTCAGAAGCAGGGGCGGCGGGCAAGGACACGCGCGGGATGATCCGCCAGCACCAGTTCTATAAAGTGGAAATGGTCAGCATCACGACGCCGGATCAAAGTGTCGCCGAGCACGAGCGCATGACGCAGTGCGCTGAAAACATCCTGAAAAAACTGGAATTGCCTTTCCGCACGATTTCACTGTGCACGGGTGATATCGGTTTTAGTTCGCGCAAGACATACGACATTGAGGTCTGGCTGCCGGGGCAGGATCGTTACCGCGAGATTTCAAGCTGTTCGAACTGCGGCGATTTTCAGGCGCGCCGCATGAAGGCCCGCTTCCGCAAAAAAGGCGAGAAGGATACGCAATTCGTTCATACGCTGAATGGTTCCGGCCTAGCTGTCGGTCGCGCGCTGATCGCGGTGATGGAAAATTATTACGATCCGGAAGATGGCGGGATTTTTGTCCCGGCAGCGTTGAAGCCGTATATGGGCGGTATGGAGAAGCTGACACCAGTAACGGGAACTAAGGGACAAAAAGTTGCTGTATAATTTACCAATATAAAAACAACAGGGGAGACTACGATGGATAAGGAACGGCAAGGTGCTCTTTTACGAAACAGGTTGTTGAATGAAATCGTGTGTTATGAGTCTGTCATTGGCGATATGACGGTTTATCCGGGAGAAGTGAGTAATGTTGCCGATACGCTGGCGCGCCGCGCGAACATCGTCATTCGGGAGATTGTCAATCTTTACGACTCATATCGCGGGCGAGCCGATGCAGAGGCGGCGTTCATTGCCGATCATCCCGATTTGAAAGACGTCGTGACGCAACTGGCGGCATATCAGCCTGACGTGGCAGGGAATTTCATGATGTCCGACTTAAGGATGATGGGTCGTAACGTCAAGGCTGTCACTATTCCATCAACGTCATCTCCTTCACCGGCTTTGGCTGTTCGCGGGAATGTTTTCTCCAAATTCATGCCTTAGCCGTTATTGCTTATAACGTCTTCTGCTTCGGTGATGGCGAATAGAGGAGATAGTTACCGTTACGCTTTCGTGTTTTGAGGTGTGAATTTGGCAATGGCGAGCGCGGCCATGACTATGCCCAGACCTAATATAGTGTACCAGCTAAATCGATCCTGCCCTGTTATCGCGAGCAGCAGGGC
>CAKTCH010000251.1 GCA_934538895.1 uncultured Alphaproteobacteria bacterium | reverse complement strand
AGGCGCTGGGACGCTGGGAAGGCTTTGGCCTTGCCGTGCAGGCCTATCAGAAACGCTGCCCGCTTTTGATCGACAGCGTGATCGATATCGCCGAACGTGCCAGCCGCCGTTTACAGGTGCGTCTCGTGAAGGGCGCCTACTGGGACACCGAAGTCAAGCGCGCGCAGGTGATGGGCCTGCCGGATTATCCGGTTTTCACGCGTAAGGTGAACACCGATCTTTCCTATATCGCCAACGCCCGCAAACTGATGGAGCGCCGCGACGTGCTCTACCCCATGCTGGCGACGCATAATGCCCATTCGGTCGCCGCCGTGATGGAGCTGGCGGGCAATAACCGCGGCGGTTTCGAATTCCAGCGCCTGCATGGCATGGGGGAATCGCTGCACGATCTGGTGCTGAATGACGGCATGGCGGGCGTCGCCGTGTACGCGCCCTGCGGCAGCCATGAAGACCTGCTGCCCTATCTCGTGCGCCGCCTGCTGGAAAACGGCGCCAACAGCAACTTCGTCAACCAGATGCTGGATGAAAAAATCCCGGCGGACCGCGTTGTCGCCGACCCGGTATTGATGGCACAGAACGACAACCTGAAACGCCACAAATACATCCCGCTGCCCGCAAATATTTACGGCCCGGAACGTGTGAACGCTGCCGGAACGGACCTGACCGAACGTACCCTGCGCGAACCGTTGCTGGACGCCCTGCGCGCGTTTGATATCGATAGCGTGGCAATACCGGACAGCGGCGTCGATCAGGCCTTTGCCCGTGCGGAAAAGGGCTTCGCCGCATGGTCGAAAACCCCCGCCGAAACCCGCGCGCAGGCGCTGGAGAAATATGCTGACCTGCTGGAACGCCATATGCCGCAATTAATGGCGCTTTGCACCAAGGAAGCCGGAAAAACACTGGACGACGGCATCGCCGAAGTGCGCGAGGCCGTCGATTTCTGCCGCTACTACGCCCGGCGCGGCCGCATCGATTTCGATGAAAAAGGCGAACGCCTGCCCGGCCCCACCGGCGAGAGCAACGTCCTCACCCTGCACGGGCGCGGCACGTTCGTCTGCATCAGCCCGTGGAATTTCCCGCTGGCGATTTTCACCGGCCAGGTCGTGGCCGCGTTGATAGCGGGCAACAGCGTGATCGCCAAAGCTGCCGAGCAGGCGCCGAAGATCGCCGCCTATGCCGCACAGCTGATGTATCAGGCAGGCATCCCGCAAGACGCCATGGTGCTGGTTTCAGGCGACGGACAAACGGGGGCGCAACTGGTGGCGCATAAAGATGTAGCGGGTGTGGCTTTCACGGGTTCTACCGAAGTCGCGCGGCTGATTAACCGCGCCCTCGCGGCCAAAGACGGCCCCATCGTGCCGCTGATCGCCGAAACGGGCGGCCAGAACGCCATGATCGCTGATTCCTCCGCATTGCCGGAACAAATCGTCGATGACGTTCTCATCAGCGCCTTCGGTTCCGCCGGACAGCGTTGCTCGGCCCTGCGCGTCCTCTACGTGCAGGAAGAAGTCGCCGACAAGATCATCCATATGCTCAAAGGCGCCATGGCCGAACGCGTGATCGGCGATCCCATGGATTACGGCAGTGATATCGGTCCGGTCATCGATGCCGAAGCCCACGCCACCCTGACCGCCCACCGCAAAAAACTCGACCGGATCGGCAAATTAATCGCCGAATGCCCGCTACCATCCTCCCTCTCCCCCTGGGAGAGGAAAGAAGTGAGGGGGGATAACCCCGATATTGAGCAGACTTCCCCTCACCCCAACCCTCTCCCGGAGGGAGAGGGGACAACCCCGTCTCATTATTTCGCGCCCGTAGCTTACGAGATCGACAGCATCAAACAACTCGACCGCGAAGTTTTCGGCCCCATATTGCATGTCATCCGTTATAAATCAGGCGACCTGCAAAAAGTGATCGATGATATCAATGCGACGGGTTACGGCCTGACCTTCGGCCTGCACACCCGCATCGGCACGACCATCGCGCAAGTGACGGATGCGATCGATGCCGGAAACCTTTACGTCAACCGCACCATGATCGGCGCGGTGGTCGGCGTGCAACCCTTCGGTGGCCGGGGCATCTCCGGCACCGGCCCGAAAGCGGGCGGCCCCCATTACCTGCCCCGCTTCGCCACCGAAAAAGTGATCAGCATCGACACCACCCGCCAGGGCGGTAACGCGACGTTGGTGTCTTTGAAAGAGTAGAACAAAAAAGGAGGCCTTAAGCGGCCTCCTTCCATTTATCCCTACGATGGGACAGCTCCATCTTGACATCATCTCGTTTATTATCGAGATCGGATATACGCTCTATGACCGAGCGCGCCTTTGATTCAGGATCAAGATACTCGCTGAAACAAACGCGCAATA
Source organism: uncultured Alphaproteobacteria bacterium (assembly GCA_934538895.1). Lineage (GTDB taxonomy): Bacteria > Pseudomonadota > Alphaproteobacteria > Micavibrionales > Micavibrionaceae > Micavibrio_C. Next base: position 308 of record CAKTCH010000251.1, on the reverse strand, counting down.
AATTATCGGCTGTTCTGGGAATTACAATCTTGCCCGTTTCCCATCTGTGAACAGTTTGGTAATCGACACCCAACATTTCACCCAACATTTTCTGGCTTACATCCATGGAGTGCCTGATGAAACGGATTTCCTTACCCTTGAGTCTGCGCCCGGAGAAGATTACCCGCTGCCCGATTAAATGATGCAGGCCATGGATATTCTCTATATGAAGAACGCCGTCCTTAGATACAGAGAACCCATTTAAAAGATAAACATTATCAAGACCGCATTCAGTGTAATGATAAACTTTGCTCACAGCAGCCTCCTAT
>CAKTCH010000250.1 GCA_934538895.1 uncultured Alphaproteobacteria bacterium | reverse complement strand
GGGCGCGATCTATCGCTTCTGATTTGTTCGGACATAAGAAAAGCCCCGCTGCGTTGCGGGGCTTTTTGTTTTAATGCGCGGTTATCTTCAGGCCGATGATGCCGCTGACGATCAGCAGCGCGCAGCCGATGCGCATGAAGCTCGCGCTTTCACCGAACATGACGATACCGGCGATCATCGCGCCGACGGTGCCGATGCCCGTCCAGATGGCATAGGATGTGCCGAGCGGCAACGCCTTTACGGCGAGCGAGAGGCAATAAAAGCTGCCGATCATCGTCACAACGGTGATGACAGAGGGGATCAGCCTGCTGAAGCCCTCGGTATATTTGAGACCGATGACCCAGCCGATTTCCAGCAAACCCGCGATAAACAGATACAGCCACGCCATGAAGCAAAACTCCTTTTGCTTTATGCAAGGCCGTCCTTGCGACAGGGGGGAATTACCGGGCCGTCCCGATGGGTTTCATTATAGCACTGATGGCATCATGCGGCAACGTGAAGGCCTTTCACCGTATGTCATTGCATGGCGGGAGAGGGAGGAATGCGGGGGGCCGTCAAGTGCGGCGCGCGGGCGCGTATGTGTTGCATGACGTCCCTGAACAAATGCTCGTTCGCACAAACCAGCAATCTGTCATGGCATAAAAGGGGGTTATATGCCTGGCCTTCATCCCGTCCATAAGGTAAGGCCGCGTAACCACCGGCCTCCTGAATCGCCAGAACGCCTGCGGCGTGGTCCCATGGCGGGCATTTTCCCTGACCTGTCAGGGGCATGAAGCCTTCGCTATAGAAAGTGGCGTCACTTTCGCCGATCAGGATACGCGTATAATCATGGCTGGAATTATGGCGTGTCATGTAGCCGGGCACGCCGGCGGCCAGAATATCCTCCGCTTCCTTGTCCTGATTGCGGCAGGCAAAAGCAATGCGCGCTTTCTCTGTCAGTGAGGACGGGCGACCGGTCAGCGTCGCTTTTACGCCGTTTACAAAGCAGCCTTTTCCTTTTTCGGCGAGAATCATCAAATCTTTCCCGGGGCTGAACGTGCCGTCCTGACTCCTGATCGCATGGCCCGGTGTGTAGATCGCGCCGGCTATCGTCACCCCTTGGGAAATACAAGCCGCCATGACACCATAAGTATCTTCTCCGCGCTTGAACGCCCCTGTACCGTCAATGGGATCAATAATAATGACGTCGTGGTGAAGGGCATTTTTAAGAAAGGCGCACGGGTCTTCCGAGATTTCTTCTTCGCCCGCGGCCCTTGCATGGGGGTAGATGATTTTCGTGCCCTCGACGAGGCGCTTTTCATTGGCTATATCGGCGGCTGTAAACAAAGACCCATCGGAATGGCTGTGAATCTCATTCGCGCGCAATCGCCCGTGGCGGGGCAGCAGTTCTTCAAGCGCGGCCCGGCGCATGAGTCTGGCTAACGATAAAGTCTGGGCGGAAAGCATGTTTTTCCTGATGACATTATTGTGGCGATGCTGCGGGCGCTTGAGGCTTGCCGCTCCTTAACAGGGGAATGCCGTCACGGATAAGCAATATGATATTGCCCTCACGATCGACGCATTCAGCATCGATCTTGCGGCGCCAGAACATCGCTGTTTGCTGCTGTTGCTGATAATAGTTGAAGCACGCCGCCACGCCATCCACCGGAAGCGTGTAGGTATCTTTCTGGTCGATGATGGCCGTGATGGGCGTCTCGGGCAGGGCGGCCAGCGTTTCGGGATCGACAGGCACATAGCCTAAATCTCCGGGAGATCGATTGCAGCCTGTAAGGGCTGTAATGGTGAGGGCGGCTGCCATCGCGTTTGATAAAGATTTCATCTTGTTTCTCCCCTAAATTTGCAGGCGGGCATGTTGCAGCATTCTTTTCATGGATCGTATAAATTATATAGAAAACCCCCTTTCCCGGCTATCCGGAAAAGGGGGCTTCAATTCTTTAAATCGGCGATCAGTAGCGATACAGGTCGTTCTTGAACGGGCCTTGCTGGGGCACGCCGATATAGTCGGCTTGCTCTTTGTTCAGCCTGGTCAGTTTCACGCCGAGTTTTTCGAGGTGCAGGGCGGCCACTTTCTCGTCGAGATGTTTCGGCAGAACATAGACCTTGCCGACTTCGTAAGAATCGGTGTTGGTCCACTTTTTCATCGAGGTGTTTGGGCAGAACATAGACTTGTTTTTCGTACTTGTCGGTGTTGGTCCAGAGTTCGATCTGCGCCAGCGTCTGGTTGGTGAAGGAGGCGGACATCACGAAGCTCGGGTGGCCGGTGGCGCAGCCGAGATTCACGAGGCGGCCTTCGGCCAGCATGATGATGCGCTTGCCGTCCGGGAATTCGATTTCATCGACCTGCGGCTTGACGTTGTGCCATTTGTAATTACGCAGCGCTTCGATCTGGATTTCGGAATCGAAGTGGCCGATGTTGCAGACGATCGCGCGGTCTTTCATCTTGCGCATATGCTCGATGGTGATGACGTCGATGTTGCCGGTGGTAGTGACGAAGATATCGGCGTAATCGACGCAATCGTCCATGGTCACGACTTCGTAACCCTCCATCGCCGCTTGCAACGCGCAGATCGGATCGATTTCCGTGACGATCACGCGCGCGCCCTGGGAGCGCAGGGATTCGGCAGAGCCTTTGCCCACATCGCCGTAACCGCAAACGACGGCCACTTTACCGGCCATCATCACGTCAGTCGCGCGGCGGATACCGTCCAC
>CAKTCH010000249.1 GCA_934538895.1 uncultured Alphaproteobacteria bacterium | reverse complement strand
TGCACGCGACCAGCGTGTCAGGCAGTTTCTTGTTCTCGTCGATGAATTGCTGGCGTGCTTCGCGGCCAATGACGCTCTGGAAGTCACGCACCATGGCGGGATAGGGGTGCGGGCCGGCTACGGTTCCTATAATATAGAACGTATCGTTTACATTCGTTACCCAGTCACGCAATGCTTCATTCATCGCGTCTTTGAGCGTTCCTGCACCGGCGGTGACGGCGCGCACTTCCGCACCGAGCAGTTTCATTCTAAAGACGTTGGGTTTCTGGCGTTCGATATCGGTCGCGCCCATGAAGATCGTGCAGGGGATTTTGAACAGGGCGCAGACGGTGGCGGTCGCGACGCCGTGTTGCCCGGCGCCTGTCTCGGCGATGATTCTGGTTTTGCCCATGCGCCGGGCGAGCAGGATCTGGCCGAGGCAATTGTTGATTTTATGGGAGCCGGTATGGTTAAGCTCGTCGCGCTTGAACCAAACCTGCGCGCCGCCGAAATGCCGGGTGGCGGATTCGGCGAAATAAAGCGGTGAGGGGCGGCCAACATAATCCTTGCCCAGTTTTTCCAGTTCGCTCCAGAAGGCCGGGTCGTTTTTCGCCTGTGCCCACGCCTGCTCTACCGAGAGGATCAGCGGCATCAGGGTTTCCGAAACATAACGCCCGCCGTAAAGGCCGAAATGGCCTTTTTCGTCGGGGACACTCTTATATAGGGAAGCAGTCTGTGGCATCGCTATATCCTTTACAGAATCTAATCGTGGTAAGGTTTACATACACGAGCCGGGGGTATCAGGGCAAGTTGGAACCTGTAAAGTTTTAAACACGATGCGCGCGGGATGGCGGGTTTTTGTTGTGGCAGCAATGTTCGGAACTTCTTGTTCAACGCCTAGTAAAAGTCCATCGGGCTTGCGGCGGCGCTTACGGCCTGGGCGAAGTTTTTCATCTTGCCGGCGTTTTTGACGCCGGGGGCGTCTTCGATGCCGCTGGAGACATCAACCGCGTAGGGCTTGAGGATTGAAAGTGCGCGGCCCACATTTTCGCTATTCAACCCGCCCGAGAGCATCCATGGCTTGCGCAGATTCCTGTCTTTCAGGATTTGCCAGTCGAAGCTCATGCCGGTGCCGCCGGGCAGGTTCGATATTTTCGGATCCACCTTGGTATCGAACAGCAGCCAGTCGGCGACGGCTTCGAGGGACGGGACGGCGAACAAATCCTCACGGGCGGCGATGCGGATGGCTTTCATCACCGGCAGGCCCGTCATCGCGCGGATGGCGGCGATGCGGCCCGCGTCTTCGTCGCCGTGAAGCTGGATCATGTCCATCGGCACTTCGGCCAGCGTGCGTGTGAGCTGTTCGTCGGAAGGGTTGACGAATACGCCGACGATGCGCAGGTCGTCCGGCTGCCTCAGCGACAGCGCACGCGCCTGTTCGATGCGCAAGGCGCGCGGGGATTTTTCCCACATCATGAAACCGGCATAGGCCGCCTTATTTTTGCCTGCCGCGTTTAGCGCTTCGGGTGTAGTGATGCCGCAGAACTTTATATCGGTCACAGGGGGATGCTTTCTTTCTAAGGTTTTCAGCATTTTCCAGCATTAAGGCCGTCCAGTATTTTCGCGGCGGCTTCGGCGGGATCGGGCGCGCCCGTTATCGGGCGGCCAATGACAAGGTGCGTGGCGCCTGCGCCGATCGCCTCTTCCGGGGTCATGACGCGTTTTTGATCTTGCGTGGCGGTGCCGGCGGGGCGGATGCCTGGCACCATCAGCGCAAGATCGGGGCCGAGGCTCGAACGTACGGGCTGGATTTCGCGCGGTGAGCAGACGATCCCGGCCAAACCGGATTCTTCAGTCACGCGTGCCAGGCGCACAACGGCTTCCTGCGGCGGCAGGCCGAAACCGATTTCCTGCAAATCGTCGCCATCGAGCGAGGTGAGGATGGTCACGGCCAGCAGCATCGTCTTGCCGTCTCCAGCGTATTGCGCGGCCTGCATCATTTCGCGGCCACCGCTGGCGTGCAGCGTCAGATAGGTGACGTCAAGCCGGGAAACCGAGCGTACCGCGCCCGCGACGGTGTTGGGAATGTCGTGCAGCTTGAGATCGAGGAAGACCGGCAGGTCGTTGAAAGCATCGCGGATCGCGGCAACGCCTTGGGGGCCGTTATAGTTGAAGAATTCGAGGCCGAGCTTGATCCCGCATCCGGCATGGCGCATGGCTTCGGCCAGCGCGGCGGCCTGTTTCATATCGGGCGTATCGATCGCGCAGAAAATTTTCGGCAGGCGGCGGTTCATGCGGATGTTCTCCTTTTATTAGATAAGTTACGACTTTTCTGGCATTGCGAAGGCCGGAAAGCAATCCTTGCCGTGAATTTTTCCATATGTTAGATACGGACACTATAAACAGGTTCCAGAGGTTAAAAAATGAAACAAGCTAAACATCCGCCTTTATCAGACAGTCCCGCAGACCGCCTTTACGCCCATCTGGCCGCTGCCGGTTATGCGCCGGTGTTGCGCGACCACGAAAGCAAGCTTTTTGATATGCCGGGCCTTCTCACATGCAGGGAATATTGGCGGCTTGATAACCCGGGTCACCGGGCCATCGTCAGCCGCGATCTTTCGAACGATAACAGTCTGGTGGTTACGTTCAGGCAGATGCCGAAAACCTCGCTGGCGCGTCGCCTGCTCGATTTGTTCCGTACGCGTGCTGCGGATATTCCCGGTATAACCC
>CAKTCH010000248.1 GCA_934538895.1 uncultured Alphaproteobacteria bacterium | reverse complement strand
GGCCAGTGTAGCGCACACGGCTAAAAGGCTTCAATGCGTATCGCCAGCGGCGGCACGGCGAGGGCAGGCAGGCGGGCGATATCCGCCACCGCCGCATCCATCGCGGCCTTGCTGATTGCGTGGGTGGTCAGGATGACGCGCACCGGCTGGCCGGGCTCCCCGCCCTTTTGGTCCATCGCCTGAATGGGGACGTTATGATCGCGCAGGATGGCCGACACGTCGTCGATCGCACCCCCCGCGCCAAGCACGCTAAAACGCAAATAATATTCATTTACAATCTGTTCCGACCCTGCCTTCACAGCGGACTTTAACAGTTTGGCGGGAATACCGAAGACCGGGCGGTACTCGCCACGCGCAAGGTCGGTCAAATCCGCGACGATGGAGGTCGCCGTCGGGCCGCCGCCCGCGCCGCGCCCCTGCAACATCACCGAACCGACGAAATCCCCCTCGATCACTACGGCGTTAAACACATCCTCGACGCCAGCCATCGGCTTCCCCACCGGCACGAGGGCTGGCGCCATCACCTGCGCGATCGAACCATCGTCCAGCCGCCGCGCGCTGCCGAGCAGCTTGATCCGGTATCCCATCTCCCCCGCCGCCGCGATATCATCGGCGGTAATGGCGCGAATGCCCGTGACGTCCAGCGAATCGAAATCCGGCGCGATACCGAACGACAGCGCGACCAGCAGGGACAATTTATGCGCGGCATCGATGCCGTCCACGTCAAACGTGGGATCAGCCTCGGCATACCCCTTTGCCTGTGCCTCACTCAAAACATCGGCGAAATCCCGCCCCGTTTCGCGCATCTGCGTGAGGATATAATTGCAGGTGCCGTTGAGGATACCGTACACGGCCTCGATGGAATTGGGCGACAGGCCTTCACGCAAGGCGCGGATAACCGGGATACCGCCCGCGACCGCTGCCTCGTATGACAAGGCACGATCCTTTGCCTCGGCAAGCCTGGCCAGTTCCAGCCCGTGATGCGCGAGCATCGCCTTGTTCGCCGTGATGACATGCTTGCCGTTTTCCAGCGCCGCGCGCACCAGCTCCAGCGCCGCGCCCTCCTCGCCGCCCATCACCTCGATGACGCAGTCGATATCGGGACGCGTCGCCAGCTCGACCGGATTATCCACCCAGTCAAAACCGCTCACATCGATATCGCGCTGTTTGTTTTTCGTGCGGGCGCTGACGGCGACGATCTCTATCGGGCGCTCCGTCCGCGCATTGATGACCGCGCCGTGCTTTTGCAGTATCTGGATAATACCGGTACCGACGGTACCGAGGCCCGCGATACCGATTTTAAACGCTGCCGTCATGCCGGCTTACTGCCCGCCGGTGATAACATCGACGCGGCGGTTTTGCGCTTCCGATCCGCCGTCATTCTTGGTATCGCCCCACACGGTCGTCTTGACCTTCTCCGCCGGAACGCCATTGCGGATCAACTGGCTCGACACGTTGAACGCACGGTTCATGGATTGCTTCAGGTTGATGATCTTCGCTTCGACCGGGTCGGACACGCCCGTGCGGGTGCTGGCGTGGCCCTCGACGCTGATGCGCTCGACCGGCGAGAATTTCGCCTGGTCCGCCACCTGCCGCAGGATCTGCTTATCCCCGCTGCCGAGGCGCGCCGAGCCGTGCTTGAAGAAAATCTGCGAGGGTGCGTAACCCGATCCGACATGCGGCGAAGCGCGTCCGCCTTCCAGCGACGCACTACCACCCGCATAGCCGGCCGTATTGACCGGCAACAGGCTGTTCGGCCAAGTGCTGTGCGCCTGCCCCGCATAGGTCCCGTCAACCGGGAAAATCACCACGGACGAATCCGTCGAGGACGGCATCCCACCTGCGGCCACCGGCGATACGGACATATCCATGCTCCCGCCCCGGCGCAGCCCGCCGTAAGGCTGGGCGCTTTCCAGATCGTAAATCTCGATAGAGCCACCCGCCAGCTTGTCGCTGATGACCATCAAATCGCGGTCGTTCGGCGGCGGGAAGTTTTGCGGCGCGGCGGGCGCCGTCTGCATGCCCGCCCGCTCCACTGGCGGAATGACAGGTCCCGGCCCTTGCGCTTCGGGTGCGCCGGTTTTCGCATTCACCGCTTTCGCGGGTTGTCCTTTCCAGCTTGTGCTTTCGCACGCGCTTAAGGCCAGAACTGCCACCACACTTACCGTTACCGTCAAAAATCTCGAAACCACTGCGCCCCTCCGGCGTATTATTAGAAACCGAACCATCCTGCGGGATGGCGTGCCAATAAGCAATATGGAACCTGTAAAAACCGCCCCCTTGATCGCGGGCTATGAATAAGGCAAGTTGTACGCTCTAACATCTTGTTTCGCAAGAAGGATGCAGACTTATCCCCATGGTTTCCCCCAAAGAAGACAATAAAAAAGACGATGAACTGGGGCGCATTCTTGCCGACGTGTACGCCCGCGCCATGCCGCTGATGGAGCGCGCGCTTTCCGAAAAAGCCGCCGAGTGGCAGACCATGATGAATTACCCCCTGCACTTGCAGGAAGCCTATGCGGGCCTGCTCGCCAACCTGATGAAACAGCCTGAAAAAATGGCGGCCCTGCAGGCCGAATACTGGGCCAATACGACCAAACTCTGGCAGAACACCATGGCGCGGTTTCAGGGCAGCACCGAAACGCCCGCCGTCCCCGCCGATAAATTCGACAAGCGTTTCAAGTCGCCCGAATGGCATGACAACCTTCTCTA
>CAKTCH010000247.1 GCA_934538895.1 uncultured Alphaproteobacteria bacterium | reverse complement strand
GGATATCGGCATGGCCGCTGATTTCGATATTGCCGTCTGTGAACGCGCGATCAATTACCTGCTTTACAAATCGCAGGGCCGCAACACGAAATTCGCCGTCAACCTGTCCGGCCAGTCCATACAGAACGAGCAGTTTTTCAAGACGCTGCTGGCCAAGCTCGATCCGCACGCCCACCTCAGCAAACGCATCATCTTTGAAATCACGGAGTCCACCACTATCAAGGAACTGGACATGGTGAACAATTTCATCGGTATCCTGCAGGAGCGCGGCTTCAAGGTTTGCCTCGACGATTTCGGTGCAGGCTCCGCTTCCTTCCAGTATCTGCAAAAGCTGCATATCGATTATCTGAAAATCGACGGCCAGTACACGCGCAAGCTGCTGACCAGTCAGCGCGATGCCGTGATGGTCAAGAACCTGGCGCGCATGTGCGCCGATCTGGGCATTACGGTAATCGCGGAAGTTGTCGAGAAAATCGAGCAGGCCCGCATGATCCGGGATATGGGAATACCACTGGCACAGGGATTCCTGTATTCCCGACCGCTGCCCAAGCCCGACTTCGAACCGGAAGATGCCCGCAAGCGCATTCCCGCGCTATAGCCCCTGTATTTAGCTGCCTATATATAGACGGGGATAAAAGAATAGTTACAATCTGTTAAGCCTTTTCTGTCACCCTGAAAACATGGAAAATCATAACGCTATCCGTTGAGGATTCGTTCCGCTGCTAAAGCGGCAAAGAAAGGATTTCTTTGGCCCTGCCATGAAAATAATCGGTTTCATCGTCGTTATCGCCTGTACCTTCGGCGGCTATCTCTGGGCCGGCGGTAAAATGGCGCCTATCGTGAAAGCGGCGCCTCCTGAGATTCTGATCATTATGGGTTGCGCGATCGGTGCGTTCATCATCGCCAACACCGGCCACACCATCAAGGCCACGCTTTCGAGCATGAACTGCATCATCAAGCCGGAAGCCCATAACAAGGCCTCCTATCTCGAACTTTTGAGCGTGATGTATATGCTGTTCAAACTGGCGCGCACCAAAGGCTGGCTGGCGCTGGAATCGCATATCGAGGATCCGGAGAACAGCGAGCTGTTCAAGCAGTTCCCCGGCTTCATCCATAACCACCACGCCACGACGTTCGTTTGCGATTACCTGCGCATCATCTCGCTCGGCAACGAGAACCCGCATGAGATCGAGGCGCTGATGGATGAGGAAATCGAGTCCCTGACGCAGGAGAAGGAGCACCCTTCCCACGCCATACAGACCATGGCCGACGGCATTCCGGCCCTGGGTATCGTGGCCGCTGTTCTCGGCGTTATTAAAACGATGGGTTCGATTACCGAGCCGCCGGAAGTGCTCGGCAAAATGATCGGCGGCGCGCTGGTGGGAACGTTCCTCGGCGTGTTCATCGCTTACGGTTTTATCGGCCCGCTGGCGGGCGCTTTGAAGGCCCGCGCGGACTCCGAAATTCTGTATTACCGTTGCATAAAGGTTTCGATGATCGCTTTCCTCCAAGGTGCGGCCCCGCAGGTGGCAGTCGAATTCGCGCGTAAATTCCTGCCGCATAACGTGCAGCCCGGCTTCCTGGAGCTTGAGGAAAAACTCAACGAACTCCCCAGCCCCAGTTAGGATATAAGCTATGGCCGGTGGCAGCAAGAAAGACGGCGAACTTCAGCCGATCATCATCAAGAAGATCAAAAAGGGCGGCGGCGGCCACCATGGCGGCGCATGGAAAGTGGCTTATGCCGACTTCGTGACCGCGATGATGGCTTTCTTCCTGCTGCTCTGGCTGCTGAACGTCACCACCGACGAAGCCAAGAACGCCATCGCCAATTTCTTCGACCCCACGCATCCGGCGATTTCCAGTTCGCAAAGCGGCGCGGGCGGCGTGCTGGGCGGCCTTTCGGTCACGACCGAAGGCGCCATGGCGCAAATGGCCCAGCCCGTGACGGCGCCCCAATCCTCAGGCGCCTCACGCGCAGCCACCAAGACCGGCGAATCCGGCACCGATAATCCCGAATATTCCGAAGCCGAGCTGGAGCAGTTGAAACGCGAATTCGAAAAAGAGGAAGCCGAGCGCTTCGAGGAAGCGAAAAAAGAGATTGAAGAAGCAATCAAGGATTCTCCCGAGCTTCAGGAACTGATGAAAAACGTGATGATGGATATCACGCCTGAGGGCCTGCGCATCCAGATCATCGATCAGGAAGGCCGCCCGATGTTCGCCAGCGGCAGCGCGGAGATGTACGACTACACCCGCAAACTGATGGAGAAAGTGGCTGAAATCATCCTGAAAATGCCGAACGAAATTTCCATACGCGGCCATACCGACAGCATTCCTTACGGCCCCGGCGCGAAATACACCAACTGGGAGCTCTCAGCCGACCGCGCCAATTCCACACGCCGCATATTGCAAGCCAGTAAGGTGCCCGAAACCCGCCTGACCGATATCATGGGTAAGGCCGACCGCGAGAATCTGGTGACCGACAGTCCCAAAGACCCGCGCAACCGCCGCATCAGTATCATCCTGCTCAAGGAAACGCTGGAACAGGCTTTCGAACGCGGCGCGTTCAAGGACAAGGTCAAGGCAGGATCCCAGCTCGATCAGGACCTGAAAAAGCAGATAGAGACTTATAAAAAGACACAGGGCGCTGTGCAATTCCCCTGATCTGACAAACGAGGGCTGTGTAAAGTTAGGCCCCACATCCAAACCGCAAATATCCGTTGATC
>CAKTCH010000246.1 GCA_934538895.1 uncultured Alphaproteobacteria bacterium | reverse complement strand
CATTAAGGCCATGGGCAAGGATACGCGCCTTTATATACTCGCCCCGATCGTACGCGGACGTAAGGGCGAGTACCGCAAGGAATTTGCCGATCTGCGCGCCAAGGGGTTTCAGCGCGCCAAGGTCGATGGGCAGTTTTACGAGATCGAAGACATTCCCGCGCTGGACAAGAAGCTCAAGCACGATATCGCCGTGGTGGTGGATCGGCTCGTGCTGCGTGACGATCTCGGCAACCGCCTTGCGGACTCGGTGGAGACGGCGGTACGCTTGGCCGACGGGCTGGTGATCGTGGAGAATGCCGACAACGGCGAACAGACATTATTCTCGGAGAAATTCGCCTGCCCGGTTTCCGGCTTCACCATTCCCGAAATAGAGCCGCGGCTGTTTTCCTTCAACAACCCACATGGCGCGTGCCCGCATTGCGACGGTTTGGGCGTGAAGATGTATATCGACGAGGGCCTGGTCATCCCCGATCTTTCGCTGAGCGTGGCGGAAGGCGCGATCGCGCCATGGAACGGCCCGTTCTTCGGTTTTTACCTGCAGGCGATGGAAGCGGTCGCCAAACATTATAAATTCCGTCTTGATGTGCCGTGGAACAAGATGAAGGAAGAACACCGGCAGATTTTGCTACATGGCTCGGAAGATTCCATCAAGACCACCTACCAGAGCAAAAGCGAAAGCACATGGAAGAGCAACAAGCCTTTCGAGGGCGTTATTCCCAACATGGAGCGCCGCCTGCTGGAGACGGACAGCGAAAGCCAGCGCGAACATCTTTCGCATTATCAGAATGCCGCGCATTGCGATGCCTGTAACGGCAAGCGCCTGAAGCCTGAAGCGCTGGCGGTCAAGATCGACAAGCGCGATATCGCCGAAATTTCGGAGCTAAGCATTCAGGAAGCGCACGCATGGTTCGGCGGCTTGAACAGGAAACTCAAGAAACAGCAACTGGCGATCGCCGAGCGTATCCTGAAAGAAATCAATGAACGGCTGACATTCCTGATGAATGTGGGGTTGGAATATCTTAACCTCTCGCGGACGTCGGGCACGCTTTCGGGCGGCGAGAGCCAGCGTATTCGCCTTGCCAGCCAGATCGGCTCCGGCCTGACGGGCGTGCTTTACGTTCTGGATGAACCTTCCATCGGCCTGCACCAGCGCGATAATGACCGCCTGCTGGAAACGCTGAAGCGCCTGCGCGATCTTGGCAACACGGTGCTGGTAGTGGAACACGACGAAGATGCCATCCGCACGGCGGATTACCTGATCGATATGGGGCCGGGCGCCGGTACGCATGGCGGCCATGTCATTGCGGCGGGAACGCCCGCGCACGTGATGAAGGCGAAGGACAGTCTCACGGCGCAATATCTGAACGGCTCGCGCTTTATCGGGATTCCGGCGGCGCGCCGCCCTGGAAAGCCCAAGCAATTCCTTGAAATCAGGGGCGCGACTGGCAACAATCTCAAGAACGTCAGCCTGAAAGTGCCGCTGGGGACGATGACATGCGTGACGGGGGTTTCCGGCTCGGGGAAATCGTCGCTGACGCTGGACACGTTCTATCAGGCGATCAACAAGCGCCTGAACAATACACGCGAACAGCCCCTGCCCTATAAAGATCTGAAGGGTATCGAATTCATCGACAAGATCATCGATATCGACCAGTCGCCGATCGGCCGCACGCCGCGTTCCAACCCCGCGACATACACGGGCGCGTTTACGCCGATCCGCGAATGGTTCGCGGGACTGCCGGAATCCAAGGCGCGCGGCTATAGCCCCGGTCGTTTTTCGTTCAACGTCAAGGGCGGGCGCTGTGAAACCTGTCAGGGCGACGGCGTTATCAAGATCGAGATGCACTTCCTGCCCGACGTGTATGTGACGTGCGACGCCTGCGAGGGGCGGCGTTACAACCGTGAAACGCTGGAAGTAAGATTCAAGGAGAAATCGATTGCCGACGTGCTGAACATGACGATCGAGGAGGCAGCGGATTTTTTCAAGGCCGTGCCCTCGATCCGCGACAAGATGGAAACGCTGAAGGAAGTCGGACTGGGTTATATCCATGTCGGGCAGCAGGCCACCACCTTGTCGGGCGGCGAGGCGCAGCGCGTGAAACTCTCGAAGGAGCTTTCGCGGCGTTCGACGGGCAAAACGCTATACATCCTCGACGAACCGACCACGGGCCTGCATTTCGAGGATGTGCGCAACCTGCTGACGGTGCTGCATCGTCTGGTCGATCAGGGCAATACCGTAGTGGTCATCGAGCATAATCTGGAGGTCATCAAGACGGCCGACTGGATCATCGATATCGGCCCCGAGGGCGGCGACAAGGGCGGAACGATTATCGCGGAAGGCACACCGGAGGAAGTATGCAAGGTCAAGGGCAGCTACACCGCCCAATATCTGGCGCCGCTGCTCAAGGCTCCGGTTAAGCCGGCTAAAAAGCGTGCATAACGCCAAGAAATCCGATAATTTACGATATTGCCCTTTTCCGAATATTATGTTAATATCTCGTAGTCAAATAGAAACAGGTAGCGATTGACATGAGCGGGTATCGCCAAAGTACTGATAACAAGGAGCAACGGCTGAAACAGCCCGGAGAGCAGCGGCTAAAGCCGCCCGGATCAGCTAAAGCCGCACCGGCAACGAAGCAGGTTGCGTCCCACCGCAGCAGCCATTTCCTGACAGATCTTTTGAGAGATCATTGGGGCAAAGCTGTCATAGGTATTCTGCTGGCCCC
>CAKTCH010000245.1 GCA_934538895.1 uncultured Alphaproteobacteria bacterium | reverse complement strand
CGATCTCGCCCATGCGTTGCGACGACTTGCGCAGGTTTTCCATCGAGCCGCGCACCTCGGCGAGGGCCGCGCTGCCGGTTACGGTCTGGCGGGCGAGTTTCATCGCGAAATCCGGTTTCAACCCGGCCTTCACGCCTGCCGCCGCCATCGCTTCTATCAGCAGGAAAACATAAGCGGGGCCCGAGCCGGAAACTGCTGTCACGGCATCCAGCAAGCTTTCATCCTCGATCCATTCCACGTTGCCGACGGCTTTCAGCAGACCGTCAGCCAGCGCTTTTTGCGCGGGCGCTACGTTTTTATTGGGGCAGCCTATGGTTATGCCCCTGGCAATTGCGGCGGGCGTGTTGGGCATGGAACGGATCACGGGCTGGTTCGCGCCAAAATACCCTTCGAATTTGGCGATAGCCTGTCCTGCTGCAATTGAAAGCACCAGCGCGTCAGGCGGTATGGTTTTTTTAATCGCGTTACAGACTTCATCCATAATCTGCGGCTTGACGGCGACGACGAACACCGAAGCGGGCGCGCGGGCGCCGGCGAATGTTTCCGGCTTGTCGTAGAAAGTAATGCGTGCTGGAACTTCATCTTCGAACTCATCGGGTAATCCGCCGGGATCGAGGACATAGACATGCCTGATCTGTCCGGATGCGAGCCAGCCGCGCAAAAGGGCGCTGCCCATTTTGCCGCAACCGATCAGGGCGATAGAGAGGTCAGGCTGTGCCGCCATGTTCGCTCAGGACGAAATCCAGAATCTCGTCTGTCAGGTTCGGAGTGGCGGTCAGCAGGGCAAAGGCATTGTGGAAGCGTTCGCATTCCGCCATGGCGATATCGACGATATTTTCCACATGCTCGATGCCGGAAGTCTGCGTGTCCCGGAACAGGCAGGTATAACGAAAGACAGGCGTATGCGTATCTTCTGGAATATCGAAATGGCCCATCCACAGGCGTTCGTTGATGCCTTTCAATAGGCGCGCGGCCATGTCCATGCGCTTTGAGGGAACGCATTCATCCATAGCGCAAAAGAATTGCAGGGCGCTGAATTCTTCCTGCCAGAGAAAGGTCATGTGGTAATGCGCGCGCTGGCCGGAGGCTTGCACCACGATTTCCGATTCATTCAGGCGGTTGAAAACCCAGTCGTTGCCATGCAGGATTTCCTCGACGCTGTCGAGCGGGTTGGCGATATCTTCCATCAGGTCCAGTTCCGTCATTTTGCTTTCTTTTTACCTTTGGCTGCCGGTTTCTTTGCGGGGGTCTTTTTCGTAGAAGCCGGTTTTCCGCATTTCCCGCTCTCGATTTTGTCAAGGCGCGCTTCCAGATCGTCAACCCGCTGGCGGAGCTTCGCGATCATCGCTTCGGCGCGCTCTAGGTCCTGACGGGGCACGAGATCGGCACGGTCGGCCAGGTTGTCGACGCGGCTGCGCAGGTCTTCGCGCAATTGCTGCTGAAGGCCGGAAACGATATTGACGGCACCGCCGGCGACGCGGGCGATATCATCGAGAAGACGAGGGTCGAGTTTGGGTCTGGGCATGGCCTGACTC
Source organism: uncultured Alphaproteobacteria bacterium (assembly GCA_934538895.1). Classification (GTDB taxonomy): domain Bacteria; phylum Pseudomonadota; class Alphaproteobacteria; order Micavibrionales; family Micavibrionaceae; genus Micavibrio_C. Next base: position 1,200 of record CAKTCH010000245.1, on the reverse strand, counting down.
GTATCAGGAGTCCGGTCACGGAGTCCATACGCAGGGGGCAGAATCCGGGGGGTATTCCTGTGGATAAAGATGGGTTTGGGTTTTGGCCCCCGGGATGCTAGATATATGACCTTCATTCGTGAATTTTGATAAGAGGTATGAAAATGATTGTCGTCACGGGCGGGACCGGCTTCATCGGTTCGAACGTCGTTGCCGGGCTGGAAGCCACCGGATACGAAGATCTGGTGATTTGCGATGTTCTGGGCACGGGCGACAAGTGGAGGAATATCGCCAAGCGGGAACTCCGCGATATCGTGCCGCCGGACAGGCTGATGGATTATCTCGACGGCCATGCCGGCGAAATCGAGGCTATCGTCCATATGGGTGCGATCTCCTCGACCACGGAAAAAGACGCCGACCTCATCGTTGAAACTAATTTCGTGCTATCCCGCAAGCTCTGGAAATGGTGCGCTACTAATGATGTGCGCTTTATCTACGCTTCTTCTGCCGCCACTTATGGCGACGGCGACGAGGGATTCGAGGATCAGGACAGCATCGCGCATCTGGCGAAGCTGAGGCCGCTTAACGCCTATGGCTGGTCAAAGCATGTGTTCGACCGCCGCGTCAGCCGTATTGTGCAGGATAATCGCGCGGGTACAGGCGAAAAAATGCCGCCGCAATGGGCGGGGCTGAAGTTCTTCAACGTCTATGGCCCCAATGAATATCACAAGGGCGATATGATGAGCGTGGCCTGCAAGCTTTATCCGCAAATCATGGCGGGCGTCGGGGCGAAGCTGTTCCGTTCCGGCCATCCCGATTATCAGGATGGCGGGCAGATGCGCGATTTCATATATGTCGGCGACTGCGTCGATGTCATTTTGTGGCTGCTGGAAAATCCGCAGGTGAGCGGCCTGTTCAATGTAGGGTCCGGCAAGGCCCGCAGTTTCAAGGATCTGGCGGAGTCCTGTTTCCGTGCGCTGGGCAAGGTCCCTCAAATCAATTACATCGATATGCCGCAGGAACTGCAAGCGAAGTACCAGTATTTTACGCAAGCCGACATGACCAAGCTGCGCGCAGCCGGTTATACGAAACCTATGACGGAACTGGAGGAAGGCGTGCGCATCTATATGCAGGATTACCTCTCAAAAGCGGATCAGTATAAATAAGTAAGCGCATCCGTCATCCCGCGTTCAGGATGACAGAGCAAGGGCAGGATAGAAT
>CAKTCH010000244.1 GCA_934538895.1 uncultured Alphaproteobacteria bacterium | reverse complement strand
GTGTTGAAGATCACGTAAACGGGTTTATCGTTTTCGAGCGTTAAGTCTACCCTGGCCCGCAGGCGATAAAGAGTGAGTTTTTTGAGCAATTCTTCGGCGCGTGTACCGCCTTCGCCATCCAGCAGGTATGCATCATTTTCCCGGCTGATAATGAAATCGAAGAGGAATTTTCCCTGCGGCGTCAGCAGATGGGCGTAAAGGAAAGGCTGGCTTGCCAGCAGGTCCATATCATTGCTGACGATGTTTTGCAGGAAGGCGTGCGTATCCGGTCCCGCTGCCCTGATGAGGGCGCGGTGGGGCAGGGTGGTGAAGAAGGGCTGCTTTTCCTGATCCATGGCGTTTTTTACCACAGCGATCACAACGATTACAGCGTTTTCCTGCCGCTGTCATTGTGCGCATAGCGGTGCAATCCGGTGCTTCCTTTGCCATTTCTGGATTGCTTCGTCGTGCAGCTTCTCGCGATGACGGGGTTTATTAAAACGCTGTGATCGCTGTGCCCGCTGTGGTAAATCTTTGGCTTATGAAGGTTTTATTTATTACATCCAGCCGTCTTGGCGACGCGGTTTTATCGACCGGGCTTCTCGATCATGTGGTGCGCACCTATCCCGATGCGCGGATCACCGTGGCTTGCGGCCCGCTGGCGACGACGATTTTTGAGGGCGTGCCGGGGCTGGAACGGATTATTCCGCTCAGGAAGCGCAAGCGGAACGGCCATTGGATCGATCTATGGCGCACGGTATGGCCGGTGAAGTGGGATATGGTCATCGACTTGCGCAACAGCGCTGTCTCGCGGCTGATCCGGGCGCGGCGGCGTTATATTTTTTCACCCCGTATCGACCAGTCGCGGCACAAGGTGGAGCAGAATGCCGCGGTGATGAAACTGGACTATGTGCCCGCGCCCGCATTGTGGCCGACAGGGCAGCAACGCGAACGCGCGCGGGAACTGGTGCCTGACGGCAGCCCTGTGCTGGGTCTGGGGCCGACGGCGAACTGGGCGGGCAAGACCTGGCCCGCGGACCGTTTCATTACGGCGGTTCAGGCTTTACGTGCGCCCGATGGCATTCTGCCGGGGGCGCGTGTGGCGGTGTTTGCCGCGCCGGGTGAAGAAGAGGCCGCTTATCAGGTCCTGAATGCGATGCCGGAAGAGGCGCGTATCAACGTGATCGCCAAGGCCGATCCCGGTACGGCGGCGGCGGCGTTGCAGTGCTGCGCTTTTTATATCGGCAACGATTCGGGGCTGATGCATTGTGCGGCGGCGGGGGGCGTGCCGACCTTCGGCCTGTTCGGGCCGAGCTGGCCGCATCTTTACCGCCCGTGGGGGGCGCATACGGCTCATGCGTCTACGCCCGAGAATTTCGACCAGCTGATCGATTTTCCCGGCTATGACACTAAAACTGTGGGATCGCTGATGACGTCGCTATCGGTGGATACGGTGATCGCAGAAGCGCGCGCTTTCTGGCAGCGGTTACAAAGCGAAGGTCAGTGACGGTCTTGACGCAGGCCCTGACAAACTCATTATTCCCCGGATAGGCCGGGGAATAATGAAGAGAGATTGGCATCCCTTATTGATTGAGATTGTCGTAGGGGCCTTTCACCGGGGTTACAGGCCGGTATTCACCTGTTTTTTCACGGTGTTTTTGCTGGTTGATCGCGTCGATATAATCGCGGCGGGCCTGTGTCGCGATATCATAGGGCATGTGCTCGATGCGTTCCCAGCCTTTGGACATCATGCAGGTTTCGAAATCATGATAGTCGCTGTGTTCGGCGTAAAGGTAACCGTCACGTTCCGGCGTTTCCCATTGCGCCAGCGATCCCGCGGGCGTGGTGGGGTCGGGTACGCCGTTGCGCGTCGTGTCGCCCGGCAGGTTGGTGCGCAGGAAGCCGAGGCGGTCAAGCTCGCGCAGTTCGGTCACGCAGCGCGCGATATCGCGGTTCAGCATTTGCTGCGCCTTGGGGCCGCGCTGAAAAATGGCTTCGCTGGTGCTGGTGCGTTGCCAGTAATCGGCATTATGCATCAGCGAGGATTGCGTAGGTGTCGATGTGCAAGCCGACAGCGCCATGGCCGTTGCGCCCGCCAAAATCAGGGACATAAATTTTTTAGAAGCCATCAGGATACCGCCCGAAAGAAATCTGTTGCGAGAATCTGTTAAAAAACAGCGTGCTAAACCATAGCAAGAGTGGGTGCCCGGCTCAATCCAGAATTCAGGTCCGGCGCGAAAACTATCCACATTTTATGGAATTATGGGGTTTGCGACCACCAGCTTTCCAGTACCATGCCGTAAAGCGGGATATTTTCCGGGTGTTTCAGGTTCTTTTTATAGGCCACGTAGTCCACGCCGGGATAATTGAGCGGGATCATGTAGTGCCCCGCCAGCAGGGCGCGATCGAGCCGGTGCAGGCGGCTGACCATGTCCTCGCGGGTGGGGGCCGCCGGGATGGACAGCGCAAGTTCGTCGATCCGGGGGGTGCAGATACCGGCATAGTTGAAGCGTGCCTTCTGCTGTGCCGCTGCGCAGCCGTAATAGAGGATTTGCTCCGTGCCGGGCGAGAGCGTCGAAAGCCAGTGGTGCAGCACCATGTCGTAGTCATATTCGTTGAGACGCCCGGTGAAGGCGGCGGCGTCCAGCACGCGCACGCGCGGTTCGACGCCGAGACGTTTCAGGTTGCGCACGAATGCAAGGGCGACTTTCTCATCGTCGGGGGTGCCGAGCATGATTTCGAAGGAGAGCGCGTTTCTGGGATCCGCCTGCCTGACGCGCTTGCCG
>CAKTCH010000243.1 GCA_934538895.1 uncultured Alphaproteobacteria bacterium | reverse complement strand
TTTTATACCTGGGCGCTCAATACTGAAACTTTCGCCTTTGTGATTCAGTCGATGATGCCGCAGGAGCCGGGCGAAACGCTGGATGAGAACTTCCTGAAAAGGATAGAGGGGCTGGATTCCGGCGGCGTGTCGTCCATTTCTAAAACCGAGCCGGAGGCTGTTCCTTAAGCATGTTTTCCTGAAGGATCAGCGGCAAGGAAAAGCCCGGCGGATGCCGGGCTTTTTAATCGTCTGGCTGAAAATTCAGCCTGAATAGTACATCAAATATTCGATCGGATGCGGCATGGTTTCAAAGGCCTCGATCTCTTCCATTTTCAGGTCGATATACGCTTCGAGCATGTCCGCCGTAAACACGTTGCCTTCGAGCAGGAAGGCATGGTCTTCGCGCAGGGATTCCACCGCCTCGCGCAGCGAGCCGCAAACGGTCGGCACGTTGCGCAGTTCTTCTTCCGGCAGTTCATAGAGGTTTTTGTCCATGGCCGCGCCGGGGTGGATCCGGTTCTTGATGCCGTCGATACCGGCCATCAGCATGGCGGCGTAGGCGAGGTAGGGGTTCGCCAGCGGGTCGGGGAAACGCACTTCCACGCGTTTGCCTTTCGGCGAGGATACGTAAGGAATGCGGCACGCCGCCGAGCGGTTGCGCGCGGAATAGGCCAGCAGCACGGGCGCTTCGTAGCCCGGTACCAGGCGCTTGTAGCTGTTGGTGGAGGGGTTGGTTATGGCGTTCAGGGCTTTCGCGTGTTTGATGATGCCGCCGATGTAATAGAGGCACATTTCGGAAAGGCCCGCGTAGCCGTCACCAGCGAAGAGTGGCTTGCCGCCCTTCCACAAAGACTGGTGGCAATGCATCCCGGAGCCGTTATCGCCGAAGACGGGCTTGGGCATGAAGGTCGCGGTCTTGCCGTAAGCGTGCGCTACATTGAAAACGACGTGCTTGTAAAGCTGCATGTTGTCGGCGCATTCGATCATCGAGGCGTATTTGATGCCCAGTTCGACCTGGCTGGCGGCGACTTCGTGGTGGTGTTTTTCGACCGGGACGCCGACATTCTTCAGCACTGTGACCATCTCGGCGCGGATGTCGGATGTGCTGTCGACCGGCGCATCGGGGAAATAACCGCCCTTGATGCGCGGGCGGTGACCAGTGTTGCCCTGCGGGTATTCGCGGCCTGAATTGTAGGGGCCTTCGACGTCGTCGATTTTGTAGCTGACTTCGTTCATATCGACTTTGAAGCGCACGTCGTCGAACAGGAAAAATTCCGCTTCGGGGCCGAAATAGATCGTATCGGCGACGCCTTGCGCCAGCACGTAGGATTCCGCGGCTTTGGCGATAGAGCGCGGGTCACGGTCGTAGTTTTTACCTGTCGAGGGTTCGTAGACGTCGCAGAAAATCTTGACCGTCGGTTGCGCGGCAAACGGATCGAAGCAGGCTTTGGCGACGTCCGGTTTCAGGATCATGTCGGATTCATTGATCGCTTTCCAGCCCGCGATGGAGGAGCCGTCGAACATGACGCCGTCTTCCATGAAATCTTTGTCGATGGTGTCGATATGCTGGGCGGTATGTTGCAGTTTGCCGCGCATATCCGTGAAAATAAAATCGACATACTGGATGTCGTTGTCTTTCAGGACTTTCAGGAATTCGGGGATCGTTTTACAATTAATCAGACCGTCGGGCATTTCAGGCTTCCTTCGTTGAGAGCGTGGTGCGCTGCATCCATGTATTATATGCATAACAGTTATGCGTTGAAGACAATAGCACGGTGCTGCGGGTGCGTCCATAGAGGTTATGTAACTTTTTTAAGTATTTAGGTGGACAACTCTTGACCGGGACGGGCAGAGTGGATTAGAGAGAAGGCCTTATATTGTGGCGGCTGTAGCTCAGTGGTAGAGCCCTCGGTTGTGGTCCGAGTTGTCGCGGGTTCAAGTCCCGTCAGTCGCCCCACTTTTCCTTTTATTCCCGTTTCCTGGCGTGGTTAAAGTCATGAGAGTATTCCGGCGGTTTTACGGGATTTCGCTTGATATTTCCGCAGGATTCTTGTTTATGGTGAGCGGTCTTGTTTCGCGGAAGTGCGGAATAAGCGGATGTGGCGGAATTGGTAGACGCACCAGATTTAGGTTCTGGCGCCGCGAGGCGTGGGGGTTCAAGTCCCTTCATCCGCACCAGCCTTCGCCCTTATCGGGGTTCGGTCCGGGCAGCCGGTGTTTTAAAGTTAATGTAAGAGATGAACAAAGTCATGCAAGCTAAAGAAATCAAAAAAGAAAACCTGAACGTGCAATACGAGGTTATTGTGACGGCGGCGGATATCGACCGTCATGTGGATACGCGCTTGCAGGAGGTCGGTAAGACCGTCAAAATCGCGGGTTTTCGTCCGGGGAAAGTGCCGCTGGATATTCTGAAAAAGCGCTATGGCAAGGCCGTTATGGGCGAGGTGCTGGAGATGGCTGTGAATGAGGCTTCGGCAAAAGTTATTCAGGACAATAACTTACGCCCAGCTCTTCAACCGAAAATTGAAGTGAAGGAGTTCGACGACGGTAAGGATCTGATTTACACGATGGCTGTGGATCTGCTGCCGGAAATCAAGGTGATGGATCTGAAATCCATCAAGGTGGAAAAGCCGGTCGTTAAAGTCGAAAAGAAAGAAGTCGACGAGGCGTTGCAGCGCATTGCCAAGGGCAACCGCCAGACCGAGCCGGTAACGGAAGACCGCGCGACGAAGACGGGCGATATTCTGGTGATCGATTTCCATGGCCGCACCGCCAAGGACAACAA
>CAKTCH010000242.1 GCA_934538895.1 uncultured Alphaproteobacteria bacterium | reverse complement strand
GGCCCGTGCCGTGCAGAGTCAACTTCTCGCCCTTCATCAGCAGGGTGATGAATTTGGGAATGATTTTTTCCGGATACTGGCGGATGCCGAAAATATTATTCGCCCGCAGGATCAGCGCCGGAATCCTGAACGATTGCAGGTAACCCTGCACGATCATCTCCGCCGCCGCCTTGGACGCCGAATAGGGGTTGGTGGGTTTAAGCGCATAAGTCTCATCGGCGGCGCCTTCTATAATCTCGCCATAGACCTCATCGGTGCTGACATGAATGATGCGCGGTACGTCCAGCGTACGGCAGGCTTCGAGCAGCGTGTGAGTCCCCAGCGTATTGGAGCGCGTAAATTCCAGAGAATTGCCGAATGAATTATCGACATGGCTCTCGGCGGCGGCATGAATGACAAGGTCGGCGTTCTTCACCGCCTTCAGGCAGTTATACATCTCGCAGATATCGCCGACCATCAGCGTGACGCGTGGGTTGGACGCAATATGCAGGATACCGCGCACGTTGGTGGCATAGGTCATCTTATCGAGGATGACGATATGCGCGGACGGATAGCGTTCCAGCAGCATTTCAACGATGTGAGAACCGATAAAGCCGGCGCCCCCTGTGACGACGATTTTATTCATGCCTGCCTCCGTGAAAGGTGAAATATTTGTTGCCTGTAAAACTGATCGCGACATAAGCGATCCACGCCATGATTTGCGCGGGCATATTCGGGATACGCATATGTTCGACCAGTAGCACCAGCACGCCGAGCTGCGCGATATAACCGGCGGCGAATACGATCAGGAAGCTGGCGAATTGGCGATGCAGGGCACGCGTGCTGTTCTGCATCCGGAACGTAATATGCCTGTGCATGACAAAGCCGGAGGCAAGCCCCGCCGCGTAGCCGATGATATTGGCCAGCACATAATGAACGTGCAACATTTCTGACAGTAGAAGGATAATCGCCAGAGAAAGGACGGTATTCAACCCGCCCACGCCGCAGAAGGTGATGATTTGCCGGAGTAATGTTCCGAGTGATCCGGTCATGATGTCACCGGACGGCGGCAGACGGCTATGATCGAAACGCCGAACGGCATCGGAATGCGGCCCAGAAAATGACGCTCTGACGCGAAAATGAATTGCAGGGTTTTATTGACCAGGGGGCCGGGCATGGTTTCATCCGGCCTGTCTTTGATGCGCAAGGCTTTCTTGATGAAACGCACACCCGCCACCAGCGGGAATAAAAACGTGTTGTAATAGGAGATGAACGTAATCTCGAACCCGGCATCCCGCAAAAGTTTTTCGAATTGCGGCAGCACATAACGGCGATGATGATGATTGACCACATCATGCTGCGACCACAGGAACGGGAAAGCCGGCACGGTAAAAAGCGCATAACCGCCGGGCTTGACGGCGGTGTGCAGGGCGGCAAGGGACTCAACATCCTGCTGCACATGCTCGATCACATCGAACGCGCCGATCAGGTCGAACGTATCCGCGAAAGGGAGGGGCGCGGGCAGGAACCCGGTATCCAGTTGCGCGGGCGGCACGCCGGAATAAGCCCGGCAGTGATTGAGGGCGAATTCATCCGGTTCGAACGCCCATACGTCGCCGAAGCGTGCCAGCATTTTCAGGTTGGCGCCGGGACCGCACCCCGCCTCTAGGATTTTTATGTTCCGGGGCAGGTTCAATTTTTTGATGCGGCTGGCTATGATGTGGCGGCGGGCTTCATACCACCAGTGACGGTCCTGAATTTCGGCCATTCTGCGGTAAACGTCCTGATCCATGGCAGGCCTACGCCTTGCCGCGCAGGACTTCGCGGATAATAAAGAGAGGGCGCTTTTTTACCTGCATGTAAGTGCGCCCGATATATTCGCCGATCACGCCGATGCAGATCAGTTGCAGGGACGCGAAGAAGGTGATGATCGTGGCCAGCGAAGCCCATCCCGCTGTCATCGTGCTGTCGGTGAAATGCGCGTAAAGCGCATAAAGCGCCAGCAGCAACGCCAATCCTACGCCGAACAGCGCGAACAGCAGGCTGACGCGCAATGGCTTGATCGAAAAACTGCTGATGGCGTCGAACGCAAAAGCCACCAGCTTGTGGAGCGGGTATTTGGTTTCCCCCGCGAAGCGCGGCGCGCGCTGATAGGAAAACGCTTCCTGCCTGAAACCGATCCACGCGATCATGCCGCGCACGAAACGATGCTGTTCCGGCATGTTTTTGAATTGCTCGAGCACGGGCCGGCTCATCAGGCGGAAATCGCCGACATCGCGCGGTATCTCCGTATCGGATAGGTATGAAAGCACGCGGTAGAACAGGCTGGCCGAGAATTTCTTGAAAGCGGTTTCGCCGTCGCGCTGATCGCGTTTGCCGTAGACGACATCGACACCCGCACGCGCGCGTTCCAGCATCGGCAGCAGCAGTTCCGGCGGGTCCTGCAAATCGGCGTCCAGCACAAGGATATAATCGCCCTGCGCCTGAAACAGCCCGGCGGTCAGCGCCAGCTGGTGACCGTGGTTGCGCGAAAGATCGACGATCACGAGATGAGGATCGGCCTTGACCAGTTCGCGCATGATCTCAGGCGTCCTGTCGCGTGACCCGTCATTGACCAGTATGATTTCATAGGAAGATACAGGCGCGGTTTCGCAAACGCCCGTGACACGGCGATGCAGCTCTCTGATGCTTTCCTCTTCGTTATAGCAGGGAATGACGACAGAGAGTTCCATGGACACCTTCGTAAAATAGAGAGGCGTTAGCCGGCTTCAACTTCCTTCTCAACGTCTTTTGCC
>CAKTCH010000241.1 GCA_934538895.1 uncultured Alphaproteobacteria bacterium | reverse complement strand
GGGGGGTGAGGTCCCGGGAGGTAAGATGTAAAACGATAATACTCTAATGAAAAGCGATATCGTCAAACAACTGAAATCGCCCTCCGAACAGATGTTCGCCGACGTGGAAAGCAGCAACTGGGTAGCGCTGGGCAGCACCACCGCGCCCGTCGTCTATATGTTCATCGATCCGCAATGCCCCTATTGCCATGAATTTATGAAAACGCTGCAAAAGGATATCGAGGGGGGCCGCGTGCAGGTGCGCATGATTCCGGTGGGCTTCCGCGACGAAACCCGGGCGCAGGCCGCGCTGCTGCTGGCCGTGCCCAACGCGCAGGAACGCTGGTTCCGCCATCTGGGCGGCGACAAGGAAGCGTTGCCCGTCACGCCGGGCATCAACGAACAGGGCATCGAACGCAACATGGCTGTGATGCAGTCGTGGAAATTCAATGTCACGCCCCTTAGCGTCTACCGTGCGCAGGACGGCAAGGTGAAAATCGTGCAGGGCCGCGCCAAAGACCTGAAAGCCTTCCTCGGCGACCTGCAAAAAGCACAATAAATAAGAAGCCTGTTGGGAATAAATGACCATGACGCCGCGTTCCGCCTACCAGCTGCAAATCCTTGAAAAAATCGGTGCGCCTTTGCTGGCGGCGGCTGAAGCGGCGCAGCCGGACGCCCAGCGCGCGGAAGCCGCTGTCGTTGCCGAACTGCTGGCCTGCTCCGTGCGGTCCGGTCTGACGCTGGCGCAGGTGATGGACGTGAAGGAGCAAGGCGCGGACGGCGAAGCCGTGCGTCTGGCGTTATCGGCGCTGGCCGCGTCTCTGGTGGCCGGTCTTTACCGTCATACCGCGCAGGCGCCCGGCGATGCCGATATGCAGCGTCAGGTGACGGCGCTCTCCGCCGTGCTCACATTCGCCGATAATTACGCGCCCGCCGCCGGGAATACCGCGCGTCTGGCCGCGCTTGAAGCTGGTACGCCCCCGGTCGATGAAACGCAGGTGATGATCCAGTGCCTGTATGCGCTGATCCCCGTGGTCATTGTGATCGCGGGCTATTCGTTCGGGCGTCCTGAAAAGAAAATGGTGCAGGAAGTCACCGAACGCCTGGCGCGGCAGACCGGCCTGATGGCCGAACGCCTGCTGCCGCAGGTAGCCCCCGCCGATCGCAAACTGGCGGAACTCAGCTTCCTGCGCGCCATGGCGCCTTTATATTGCGAAGCGCACCGGACGGAAACCGCCCGTGTCATGGCCTTGAGCGACGCCGCCCGCCAGCAGGCCGCACAGGGGGGCGTATTGCCGCTCGATCCGCTCTGGGAGGAATTTGACCGTCATGTAGCGCTTCTGGACGTGCTGGGCCAGTCCCTGCTCGGCAAAATGATGGCCGCCGGTCAGGGGGGCACCACCGCCCCCGCGCCACAATCGCCGCCCGTACAGGTGCAACCCCCTGTAACACCACAGGTTTTCACGAATCCTGCCCCCGCACAAACGACGGCGCCCGCCGCCCCTCCCGCCGAAAACGCATCCTATAATCCCATGGCGTTCTTCAAACCCGGGCAGACCAAAAGCGATGATTCCAACAATACATAATAACGCCGGACTCGCCCTCCGTTCTGTGTTAGGCTAGAGATATCGTATGATTGGTAAAGTCTTTGCAGCATGTCTCTTACTGGCCGCGGAAACCTATGAGTTGCCGCCGCATGTGCTGCTCGGCATTTATCAGGTCGAAGGGGGCCGCGTGGGGCAGGAAGTCGGCCCCAACCAGAACGGCAGCTACGATCTGGGGCCTATGCAGATCAACACTATCTGGCTGAACGAACTGTCCGGGCAATGGGGCGTGAGCAAGGCGACGGCCCGGCAATGGGTGCGCGACGATCCCTGCACCAATGTCGGGGTGGCGGCATGGATTCTGCGCCGTCACCTGAACGAAACCGGCTCCCTTTCCCAGGCTATTTCCAATTACCATTCCCGTACGCCGGGGGTTGGCAAGGTCTATCAGGCCAAAGTTCTGAAATCCATGAACCGCCATGGCCTGATGCGCGCCGGGCAGTAATGCCGTGAAAAGCGCAAAGTCCCGGAAGAATATGGGGCAATTCCCGAAAAGGAGCTTGTGCCGCTTGTTTTGAAAGGCTAATTTTGGGACAATATCCCGCCCGAATACGGCTGCGTGCCCTTCAGGCGGTTTTGTAATAGAGGTTTTTGCCCGAGGTAATTTCGCATGTTTCGCCATTCCCGCACGCTTTGCACCCTGACGATGATGGCGGGCGCATTTGCGCTCAGCGCCTGCACAACGGGCCAGCAGCTTTTCAATCGCACGCCGCAGGTCGTCGCATCTCCGGATAAAGTCTCCGCGCAACTCGCCGAAGCCGCCGACCGCGCTTCCGTGGCGCTGGAAACACTGGCCGCCGTCGAACAGGCCCGTTCGCCGGGCATCGCCGTCGCCCCGATCGAGAATGCGCCGCCCGAGTTGCGCCGCGCCATTACCGTAAACTGGGTTGGCCCGGTTGAGCAAATCACCAAAACGCTGGCCGATCGCGCCGGTTATTCTTTCAATGTCGTCGGCAATATGCCGGTGACGCCGGTCGTCGTTTCTCTCGACGTCGAGAATAAGCCGGTGATCGATGTGCTGCGTAACATCGGCCTGCAACTCGGGATGCGCGCCGATATCCGCGTGGATGGCACACGCCGTATCGTCGAAATCCAGTATGCGCCGACACCGGGCGTTGGGGGCTGATTTATCGTGCGAACAACGCTTACGCATATAAAATCGATCTGCGGCGCTGCGATGCTCGGTGCCGTC
>CAKTCH010000240.1 GCA_934538895.1 uncultured Alphaproteobacteria bacterium | reverse complement strand
GTGTTTCTTCAGGTATTTCATGAACGGCGTGCCGCCGGTGCCGATATCGACCGGGTTGCCTTCCGAGTCGCGCGCCTGCTTGTTGATGTAATTGGCCGCGTATTCCAGATGGCGCGTACGGAATTTCTGCACATGATCGATGATATCGTCATATAGGTCCGTAAGTGCCGGATCGTTGCGCCCTTTCACGAAGTCGCGCAGCCTGCTGCGCGCGCCGACATCCTCGATGAATTTGCGGTGGCGCGGTGGGCGGTACTGATGCAGCTCATCCAGGAATTCTTTCAGCGGGTCGTTCTCATGCGTGATCTGCATCAGCGCATCCATGACGGGCACGATCGAGCTTTGCGATCCCGTCTGCCCGCGGAAAGCCTGCGGCTTGCCCGCATAACGCGCGACGCCTTCATAGATCAGGCCCTCCGGCAGCGCCGGGTTGCCTTTCCAGCCGTGAATATACGGGCGCACGCGGTGGTAATAGATATAAGGATCGCATTTCTCCGGCATCCGGTCGAATACGGGGTTGATCTCCTCCCACGCCGCGCGGATGGCTTTCAACAGCGCCATCACCTGTGCGGTATCGCCTGCGTCGATGGCTTCGATCAGATCGGGAATCGCCGCCAGCGCCTTGCCGGCTCTGGCCTCGATCTCCACATGCACCATGATGAACCAGTTCTCGTCCACGCCGCCGTAGAAATTCTGTATGACATGGATATTATCGAGGCTTATGCCGCCCTGCGGGTCCAGCTTGGCCCAGTTATCCAGCGTATAGGAAGAATAGGGCAGCAGCGGGAACTGGCCGATATGCGCCGAGAGTTGGCAGTAAGGCACCGCCAGATGGCGCGGCAGCATCCTGGCGGCTTCCGCTTCGCCCCAGACATAGGCCTGTACGATGAAGGAATAATGCACCATCAGCATCCGCGCCTGCGCGTCGTCAAGCTGCGTCAAATGCTGGTCCATGTCGATCGCGGGCAGGGCGTCCATGAAGGTCCGGCAGCGTCCCGACGTCATCCAGCCCGGCAACAGGCGGCGCGCATCGGCGATCGGATCGAAAACCGCCGGCAGCTTCACGCGGCCCATATCGTGGGGCGTGAGAAAGCCGCGCTCCGGTGTAATGTCGTAATCTTTCAGATTCAGTTTTGTCATGCGCCTCTCCTGTTTTAATTATTTTTTATGGTGTGAATTAATCCAGCCCCACACGCGGCAGCAGCAGCCAGTAACGGCCCGTCGCCTTCATCAGGCCCGCATTATGCGCGGCGTCCTCGCCATAGCCCCAGTAGAAATCGCCCCGGATCGGCCCCTTGATCGCGCCGCCCGTATCCTGCGCGATCACAAGGCGCTGCATGTCGCCCTTGCCGGGGACAGGCTCCGTGAGGGAAAGCCATAGCGGCGTGCTGTAAGGAATTTTCGTGCGGTCGATCGCGATCGAACGGCCCGGCGTCAGCGCGACATTCTGCGCGCCCAGCGGACCTTCGCCTTTCAGTTCATCGAAGAATACGTAAGACGGGTTAAGGTTCATGAACGCCGCCGCCTGATCCGGGTGCGCTTCCAGCCAGTCGCGAATGGACTGCATCGAAACCTGATCCTTGTCCATCAGGCCGCGCTTCACCAGTTCGCGGCCAATGGCGTAATAAACATGGCCGTTCTGCGCCGCGTATCCCACGCGCATCTCGCTGCCGTCGTCCAGCAATACACGGCCCGAACCCTGAATCTGCAGGAAGAACGCATCCACCGGGTCGTCGACATAGACAAGCGGCAGCGCGTTCTTCAATTTCCCCGCCTCGATCTCCGCGCGCGTCTCGTAAGGTTTCAGTGCGCCGTTCACCACGCGCCCCGCAAGGCGCTGGCCTTTCAGCGCTTCGCGGAACTCGCCCAGCTCGACCATCACCAGGTCGTCGGGGCGCTTTAGCAGCGGCGTATCGTACTGTGTGCTGCGCGTGAGTGAACCGCGCAGGGAAGCCTCATAATAACCGGTGAACAAGCCTTCCCTGTGATCGCCCGCTATCGCTTCGTAGGGCGTGAAATAAAACTGGAAGAACGCGCGCGGGTCGGCGGCGGCCTGCCCGCTTTCAATCCTGTTGCAGGCGGGCGCCCAGTCGCCGATCGTGAGATGCCATGCGGGATCGCCGAAGGGCCTCGTCTGTTCCTGCGCTTTCAGTTTGTCGCAGGAACGCGCCAGCGCCTCGATGGTGCCGCGTAGGTCGTCCTTCTCCCACCCCGGCAAGGCGGCGAAATTGACCGGCCTGATCGTCAGCGGCGCATCGTCGGCGGGGTAAGGGGCCAGCGGCACGGGCGCGGTGGAACACGCAGCCAGCAGCAAGGATGAAACAAAAGCAAGGGCGCGGATTTTCATGTACCGGATTGTGCACGTAAAAGCGGCGCAATTCAATGCGCCGCCATGGTTTTATGCCGTGATTTTACATGGACGCCCATGCCTACGCATCGGGCACGGTTTTCACCTCTTGCTGCGCCGCATCCTCGTCGCTCGTCTCGATCAGCAGCCAGCCCGGTTCGCGTGATTTTGTGTCGCGCACGAACGTCCACACGTCGATAGTTTCGGTAATCCGCTCGGGGTTTCCGTGCAGGATCATATCAGCGCTATCGCGCAGCACATTGGTTTCATCTGCGACGAAACGCACCGTGATGAAGGCATCGCGGCGGTCAAGACGCGCTGCCACGATCTCGGCCTTGCGGATGGCGTGAATCTCGACATGCGCTTTCTGCCCCGTGGTTTCGCGCGCGGTAATCACCGACAGGAAGGCTTTATAAACAGGCTCGGCCAGCAGCGATTTCAGCGTATCGCGGTCGCCT
>CAKTCH010000239.1 GCA_934538895.1 uncultured Alphaproteobacteria bacterium | reverse complement strand
GTCTTATGGTTAGGATGAGCGCTGTTTTGATATGCAGGAGAACCGATTAATCTGTCGATTTCATTCTCATTCGCTGTCATTAAGTCCTTCATAGAGCCTCGCTAATAAAAAAAGCGGATGAAGGACGATCCGCTGGAAATTGAAATGGAAACCTATCTGCATGAAGCCCTGCATTATGCCGAAGAGTGGTATTTCAACCTGCGCGGCAAGGCGAGTATCGGCGCGTGGGAAACGCCAGCGGAAAAGCAGGAAAAGGAAAAAGAGATAACCTTCCGCGAAGTCGCGGACAAATTCATTCAGGAATACTCCGTCATTACCGAAGGCCAGCGCAGCCCTGCTTGGGCGCGCGGTCATATCCTGCCTTTCCTTGGCGATCTGCCCATTAAGCAGGTGACAGGCGGAAAAGGGGGCGCCAAAATGGGACTCTGGGGCGCTCCCGGGGCGGCCTGACCACGAAAATACACATGGCTGCCAATGAAAACGGCATGTCTTTGATGTTTGTCCTGACGGGCGGCAACGTGTCCGACCACATGATCGTGCCGAATATACAAAAAGCGCAACGTCGTGGAGCGCGCCTTTTGCAGGCTGAGGCATTGCCGCCGCATCGCCACCAGATATTGTCGAGAAGCCTTGTACTTTATGACTTTTCTTCATCTCGCTGCGGCTCATATATGGGGATAGAGCAAATGTCGATTTGTCCTAGGCTTAAGGCGCCGTTCAATGTGCTCATGAAGGATGCGTTTCTTGAGAAAGCTTCCTGCGTCTCGAAGTCCGGAAGATTGACGATGGTTCTTTTATGGGCGAACTGCGCGATGCCAGCCTGCCGTTTTCCCGCTACGCTTGGTCGGTATGCACATGCCGGTCGTAGAGGGAGGCTTCGATAGGGCCTTTAAACTGCGCAAACATGGCCGGGAGCAGGGGGCCGTCGAAAGAGCGGCCTTTGGCCTCGTGTTCCTTTTCCAGCGCGATCCATGGCAGGCCTGCGTTCTTGTGGTGCGTCATATGATAATTGAAATTCAGGATCAATCTTGAAACCAGCGGCGGCACTTGCAGTTCCTTGGCAGGGACGGAATTATCCGGCGGGGTGTCGTAATGATAGGCGTTGTCCATGAAAGAGATAGCGAAAGCGCGCCCCGCGATCAGCAGAAGCAGCAACGGCCACAACGCGCCGTAAAGGTAGAAGGCACCGCCATAAAGAAGCACGATCATCGCGCAATCGAAACGCAGCCGGGCTACGTTCCCCGGTTTTTGCAGCATCTGCCGCACGGCCTGGCGGTGGTGATCGTCCGTGAAGATGGTATCGGCAATTTTCTGCGTCAGGCGCTTCGGTGTCAGCGCCACAAGATAAGACAGCAAAACCTCGATCAGGTATATGCCGCACGTCATCTTGAAATAGTGATTGAGTGCCACAATCCATTTCTTCTGCGGCGGGCTGTAGATTTCGGACTCCCAGTCGCGGTTATATTGATGGTGCATCATATGGCCGAAGCGCAGGACGTGAAAGCTGGCCCCGAACATGACCGACATCATGCGTCCCCAGGCTTCATTCGCAGTGCGGCCCGGATGCATGTTGCGGTGGATGGCTTCGTGGATCAGGCTCCAGAAGGGGGTGTTCAGCGGTATCATCAGCACGATCAGGGCGGCCATGATCCATGGGTGTTCCGGGAGCCAGACAGGCAAAACCGCCAACTGGAAGCCGATCGCGAGCATCAAACCGCCCGCGGCTGTCATGTTGAGGGATTTCGGTATCATGGTGCCTTGCGCCATTTGCCTGATATTGCCTTCGCGTGGGTCGTTATGTTGTCTGGAATTGAGGCCCTCATCATAAAAAAGCGGAGCGGGCAGGGCCAGCCTTTTCTTCCGCCGCCGGGTAATTAGTCAGGGATTATGTCGTTTCGGCAACGATTTCCTGATTATGAAAGCATCCCCGCTGTCTTTACGTCCGGACCGGGCTATTTTATTGTATCGATAAATGTGTTTTTGCAAGGATCGCAGATGAACAAGATCGTAAAGCCGCCCCGTTTCCGTTTATATGCGCTCAGGGCCCTGTGCGTTTCCGCCACCATGTTGTGGCCGGGATTTCATCCGTGGGTTTCTTCGTCATGGGCACAAGGCGATGCCATAAGCCTTGAAGATGTCGATACGGACAAGGATGGCCATGTTTCACCCGCGGAGTCGCGCGCCTATATCCTGCGGCTTGAGCGCGCGCATGATTTCGAGCGGCAAAAAGCGCTGAACGACGCCCGGCAGGAAGCCCAAGCGGCGGCGCAGAAGGCTGTTTCATTCGATCCCGCCGATCTCGACCGCGACGGCATTGTGACAGACGAGGAACGTGCCGCCCATGCGGCGGCAAAGGCCGCTCCGGCGGCGGTGCCTGCCACCGCGCCCGCGCCGCAAAGGCCTGCACCGCAAGAGACGAAGCCGCCTGTGGAGGATGTCGCCCCGCAAGAGCAGAAGAAACTCGATAAGCGTACGCGGGAAATGAAAAAGCTGGATATCAATAATGACGGCATCCTGCAGGCATCGGAATTACAGCAGGCCGTCGGCCAGAAATTCGACGCCGCCGACACGAACAAAGACGGTATCCTTTCCCCCGCGGAAGTCGAGGCGTCGATGGCGCAATTCGATCAGCAGCAGGCCGATGCTTACGGCAAAGCCGTGGGCAAGCAGGAAACGGCGCGGCTCAGGAACCGCCTGAAAAATGCGGACGCCGATAGCGACGGCCAGGTTTCAAAAGAAGAATATGAAACCTTCATGAATGAACGCCAGTCGTTGTTCGATCGTGACGGCGACGGCGTTATCAGCGCGGAAG
>CAKTCH010000238.1 GCA_934538895.1 uncultured Alphaproteobacteria bacterium | reverse complement strand
GCGATGATGGACTCGTCGCCTTCTTCCTCTCCCATCTCGATCAGGGCGGCATTATCCTGCGCACCGGATTCGATCTCACGCACCGCCCCGATCATCTGTTCGAGGCGCGTACGTTCGCGCATCAATGCCTGCGCTTTTTCCTGATCCGACCAGATGCCGGGATCTTCACAAAGGGAATTTACTTCTTCGAGACGGCTGAGTGCGACATCCCAGTCAAAGATGCCTCCTCAGCAGCGCGAGGGCCGATTCAATATCGTCCACGACTGCCTGGATTTCTGCACGCATTTTCGTACCCTTATAAAGAAACGCTCTTTATTCAGGCAGCGACAGCCGCTGCCATATTACGGCGCATTGTCGCATGATCGCCGAAAAAGTCCACCATTTCGCTAATCATGGCTTTGCGGGTCAGTTCATCGGAAGCGCCTGTTATCAGGACGCCATCGCGTACCGGGGTTGATTCAGACCATGTGCCGCCCGCTTGCGCGACGACGTCTTTCATGGTTTCCGGGCCGGCGACGGTGCGGCCACGCACATTATCGGTGGTAATCAGCAGGTGCAGCGCATCGCCGAACATGACGACCGGCTTGTCGGAAACGAGGAAACCGTTCACAAAACGCTTGGTATGCGCGGTCAGCATCAGTTTATCGAGGGCGCGCTGGCCGCCCGGCACGACCAGCATGTCGTAATCGGCGCTCAGCGCGGTGCTCAGCGTTACATCGACCGCGTAATGGTGACCCCAGTGATCCCCGGCCCAGCCATTCACCAGACCCGCATCCGGGCTGACGATTTTCGTTGTGGCGCCCGCTTCGATCAGGGCGCGCTGCGCTTCCGTCATATCCTGCTCGGTGCAGCCGTTAGCGACAAGGAAGGCGATTTTGGAACCGGAGAGAACTTTAGTCACACTCATATTTAAGGCCTCATACTGGGGAAGTTTACATAAATTACAGCGATGCATTTTCGATTCTGCGGCTTTGAGCAGGAAAAACCGTCAAAGCTTAACCTAAGCCGTTGAGGTAGTTTAATTGATACAGAATCTGCTATGGGTCATCGTCATTTGCGATAGCGCCAGACCATGCGCCATACAGCCCCTTTTTGTCAAGCTTTTTAAGACCGCGCGCCCTGTCGCAACCTAATAAGAGGAAGGCCGCGCCTTTTCCGGCACTGCCTTTCCCGCCGGAAGCAAATTTTCCAGCAACGAACTGGCACCGTACCGAAAGCTGTCGGGCCGGTAATAATCCGCCCCCCATATGCGGTTCACCAAAAAGCGCATCCGCTCGCATTCAAGCGCCGTCCTGACCCCGCCCGATATTTTGACACCGGTGTCAGGATGGGAAGAGCGATAATCCGCGACCGCCCGCATAACCGTCGCGGCGCTCAGCAGCGTCGAGACATCGGCATCCCCGTCGCCATAGCCGGGTAACGGCTTTTTGCCTGTGCAGGTCTTGACGAAATCGGCATCGCATTCAATCGCCGTAACCGCCCCCCGGTATAAATCGTCATAGGTTTCGTAAACGCTGGCCTTCAATATCGTTTTAAGCGCGGCGCCATGGCGATGAACGGCATCGGCGACGGCCTGTAATTTTTCCCGCACGGCCTGATCGTCGCCCTTCAAAAAAGCGGCGTAATCGATAACCGTATCGATTTCCTGCGCGCCGCGCCGCACGGCATCCACGGCGTCAGCGGCAGCATCAGCCGCACTCGAATCTCCATGGGGGAAATTATTGACCACCGCCAGCTTAACGCCTGTACCGGCCAGCGCCGCCCGTGCGGTTTCGATGTGATTGGGATAAACGCACACAGCCGCCGTATGCCGACGCCCCGCGCCTTTCGCTTTCTCGCACAGGGCCGTAATCCGCGCAGGCTCCTCAGCCCCGGTCATCGGCACAGCGCCACTATCGAGACTGGTATGATCGATCAATCCGACCGAGAGGAGGGATGTATCCGCTGAAACATGCTGGATACGCATAGCCTCATCAACCAGTTGCCGCAAATCCCGCGGCATGGTGGCGTAAAAATCCATAGACGCCCCCCTCCTCACCGACCCAAGGCATAACCCATTGATTTCATTGGAGCGGGCGACGGGTCTCGAACCCGCGACCTACAGCTTGGGAAGCTGTCGCTCTACCAACTGAGCTACGCCCGCAACCGCTGCATATATAGACCAAGCGGGCTGGAGGCGGCAAGTCCGTTCCCGCAAATAGTTAAGATAAAATCTTGTGGAAAGAATGCTTTACTTTGAAGACCCTTTCTTTATAAAAAGGGGGCGGTTAGGTAGTAATCATAGGCCCTGAAACCGGTTTTGCGGAAAACCCGCACAACACCCAGTGGCCCTGTCCAAGCTTTTAAGGAGCATATGTTATGAAAGTCATTCGCAGCCTCGTTCTCGGCGCCTGTGTCATCGGTCTCGGTGCCTGCTCGAACTATCAGGCACACAGTGAAGTTAAAGCCCTGAACGAAGTGCAGGCTGTCGGCAGCCCCTTCACGCAATATCTCGCCGGTGAATACCGCACATTTACAAACCGCGAACTGAACGAAATGTTCGACTACCCGGATGCGCTGCACTTTGCACGCAAGGGCCTTGCCGCCGCTGCCGGTGAAGTCGTGATGCCGGAACCGATCAGCGACTGGAACCTGAACCCGCAGCACATGGAAGAGCTGAGCACCGCGCGCGGCCGCCTGGTTGTGGCATTCGATCTCGGCGCGCGTGAAGTCGCCGCCCAGCAATCCGCTATCGCGCAGGCCCGCTTCGACTGCTGGATCGAACAGCAGGAAGAGAACTGGCAGGATAAAGACATTTCCCAGTGCAAAAACCAGTTCATGGAAGCCATGAACGCGCTGGAAGGCATGGTA
>CAKTCH010000237.1 GCA_934538895.1 uncultured Alphaproteobacteria bacterium | reverse complement strand
GACTTTGTGCTAAGGTCTGCCTGATTTTTTTGTCTCCCTCTCCCCCCGGGAGAGGGTTGGCGTAAGGGTGAGCTGCCACGATAGCGAAAAGCCGTCCCCTCACCCTAACCTTCTCCCGGGGGGAGAGGGAAAGAACGAAATACGTTGATTTTTTATGTATCCCGGCGATACAGGATGGTAAGGACTCCTTGAGATGAGCAAACTGGACTTTGAAAAACCGATCCTCGAACTGGAGGCGAAAATCGCCGAGCTGAGAAATGTCAGCAGCGATTCGACCGTCAATATTTCCGAGGAGATCGGCCGTCTGCAGGTCAAGGCCGACCGCCTGCTCAAACAAACCTATACAAAACTGACACCGCAGCAAAAGGTGCAGGTAGCGCGCCATCAGGAGCGCCCGCATTTCCTTGACTATGTGAAAGGCTTCATCGAAGATTTCACGCCGCTCGCGGGGGACCGCAATTTCGGCGAGGATGCTGCGCTGATCGGCGGCCTTGGCCGCCTCAATGGCCGCTCCGTCATGATTATGGGCCATGAGAAGGGTTACGACACGGAAAGCCGTATCAAGCACAATTTCGGCATGGCGCGCCCGGAAGGTTATCGCAAGGCCATCCGCCTGATGGAACTCGCGGAACAATATCAGTTGCCGATCGTATCGCTGGTCGATACAGCGGGCGCCTATCCCGGCGTGGGGGCGGAAGAACGCGGACAGGCCGAAGCGATCGCGCGCGCGATCGAGAAATGCCTGAACGTCAAGGTTCCCCTCGTCTCCGCCGTCATCGGCGAAGGCGGCTCGGGCGGCGCGATTGCGATCGCGGCCGCAGACCGCGTCTTCATGCTGGAGCACGCGATCTATTCCGTAATTTCACCCGAAGGCTGCGCGTCCATCCTGTGGCGCAGCGCCGCCAACGCGAACGATGCCGCCGCCGCGCTGAAACTGACCGCAGAAGACCTGCTGTCCCTGAAACTCATTGACGGCATCATCGAAGAACCGCTGGGCGGTGCGCACCGTCACAAGGAAGAAATGATCCAGACGCTGGCCGCGCAACTGCATAAATCCCTCGCGGAACTGACGCCATGGGACGGCGTTAAGCTGGTGCGGCGCCGCCAGCAAAAATTCCTCGATATGGGCCGCGCGGCCTGACCGCCCGGCCATCGTCATGAAATTTGTGAACAAGCCCCGCGGAAGGGGCTTATTCTTTATCGTATCTTATAATAACGATATCCCGGCCCGTATTACGGCGCATGTCCGGCGTGCGCTTCGACCACGTTATTATTGTAGCGCAGGGGCTGGTTGTCCGCATGAAGGATCTGAGATACGCGCCGACGGGAACGCTTCCATGAAATTAATTCCGCCGGCATCCGGGCACGCTGGATCATGTGATCGAAATTGCCATGCCCGGCGCGGCGATGCCCTTCGTCCGTGGCGGCGGCGCGGTAATAAAGCATCAGGAAGACACGAATGGCCGCCGTCAGCGACGTATCCTGATTCTTACGCAGATGAATCAGCGAGCAGATATCGTGGATTTTGCAATCCTCCCGGCGGGCGATCTCGCGCAAGGCGCTCCACATTTCCGGTTCCAGACGTACCGATGTACGACGACCCAGAACCGTTATATTACGGCTGACCAGCGTGCTTTTACCACCGGCGTCTTCGGCAAGTTCTTTAATGATTTCATCGGTTTTACAACTTTTTTCTTCCAGATAAGTCATGATGTCCCCTTGATTTTAACTAATAATGTACGGCCATTTTTAGATACGACCGCACCCCACATATCCTGTATCCCCACAGGATATACGCAATATGATATATAAATTTTTAAGATGCAACTAATAGGTGTGAGTTACTTTAAGTTGTCTTCAGTAATTTTATTTCTTTTTTAATGCAGAAGCATTGATTACCAATGCATGAATCCGGTTCTGCAAAAGGTCGGACAACGCCTCGTTCACCATACGATGGCATTCGATACGGGTTTTCCCCTCGAAGGCCGGGGAGACGACGGACACCATAAAATGGCTCTCTCCGTCCGGGCGGGCGCCTGCGTGCCCCTCATGCAGGTGAGACTGGTCAACCACTTGAATTTCAACGGGTTTTAAGGTTTCGGTCAGGATTTGGGCGATCTGGTCTGCAACTTTCATGGGGACTCCGTTTTTTCAGGCGCGCTTTTCTTGTTTCCGGGGTAATAAAGCCTCATAATATCAATATTATGCCGAGAATACGATTGAAACCCGGGTCCGCAGAATTCGCCGACGATCACGGCCACATCCCGCCGCAGGCGCGAATCTGCGATATGCCGGGGTGCCGCACCCATGGAGAATACAAGGCCCCGCGCGATCGCAGCCTGTCGGGCCATTACTGGTTCTGCCTGGAACATGTGCAGGAATATAACAAGGCGTGGGATTTCTTTTCCGGCATGTCCGCTCGTGAGATCGAGGAGCAGATCGTCCGCAGCACGCTGTGGGACCGCCCGACCCGACGCTATGACACCGAGGCCGCAATGGCCGAGAAGCTGCGTGCCGCCGCCTGGCAGACTTATCATTTTACAGAGCGGGAGCCGCCCCGGCAGGAGCAAACCCGCCGTGCCCCCGAACGGAGCACACCCGAGACCGAAGCATTGGCTTTGTTCGGGCTGGAGCCGCCGGTCGATATGAACGGCATCAAGACCCGTTACAAGGAGCTTGTGAAGAAGTATCATCCGGATGTTAATCCCGGCGATAAAAACGCCGAAAACATGATCAAGACCATCAATATGTCCTACACCATCCTGAGACTGGCCTATGAAAAGTTCGAGCGTTACGAAGAAGGCAAAAAGCAAAGTGAGCGATAAAAACGACATTCCCGGCGTCTACGACATGGCCGGTGTTTCCAATAGTCCTCAATACACCACCAT
>CAKTCH010000236.1 GCA_934538895.1 uncultured Alphaproteobacteria bacterium | reverse complement strand
GAACAGGTAAGGCAGCAGGCCACCAATGAACAGACCAATCACCACATACGGGTTCGTCAGCGAGAACTGGATGTTTACCAGCGCGTCGTTGTCGTGGAAGTAGTGTTTGATTTCTTCGGTATACGCCGCGAACAGCACCAGCGCCGCCAGACCGGCGGAGCCGATCGCGTAGCCTTTGGTGACGGCCTTGGTCGTATTACCGACGGCATCCAGGGCGTCGGTCGTGACACGGATGGAATCCGGCATCCCCGACATCTCGGCGATACCGCCGGCATTATCCGTGACCGGACCGTAAGCGTCGAGCGCCACGATCATGCCCGCGAGGGACAGCATCGTCGTCGCCGCGATCGCGATACCGAACAGGCCCGCCTCGGCATAAGCGAGGAAGATACCGCCGCAGATCACGATCACAGGCAGAGCGCACGCTTCCATGGAAACGGCCAGACCCTGAATGACGTTCGTGCCGTGGCCCGTCTCGGAAGACTTGGCCACCGAACGCACCGGACGGAAAGCCGTCGAGGTGTAATATTCAGTGATCCAGATCAGCAGCGCCGTAACGCCCAGACCGACGAACACGCACCACAGCATATCCATGCCGGTGATGAAACCGCCACCCTGCAACGCGAACTGGCGGTCAAGACCGATCTGCGCCATCAGCACGGCCAGCAACAGCACGGCGAAGATACCGCTGGCGATCAGGCCGCGGTACAAAGCACCCATGATGTTTTTGGTTTTCGGGTTGATGCGGACGAAATATGTACCGGCAATCGACGCGAGGATGCACAAGCCGCCGATCAGCAGCGGCACCATCATCATCAGCTGCTGGGCACCCGGTGCGAACACGCTGAACGCGATGAGCATGGTTGCCACAACGGTCACCGCATAGGTTTCGAACAGGTCGGCCGCCATACCGGCGCAGTCGCCGACGTTGTCGCCCACGTTGTCGGCGATAACGGCGGGGTTGCGCGGGTCGTCCTCGGGAATGCCGGCTTCGACTTTACCCACCAGATCGGCGCCGACGTCGGCGCCTTTGGTAAAGATACCGCCGCCCAGACGCGCGAAGATGGAAATCAGGGACGCGCCGAAGCTGAGGCCCACAAGACCTTCTAGCTGCGCGCGCAGATCCATATTGAAATGCGCATCCAGAACCCAGGTGTAAACGCCGACACCCAGCAGACCCAGCCCGACGACCAGCATCCCGGTGACCGCGCCGGATTTGAAGGACACATCGAGCGCCGTATCCAGCCCCTGCGTCGCCGCCTGGGACGTACGGACGTTCGCGCGCACCGATACGTTCATGCCGATGTAACCGGCCACGCCCGAAAGCACCGCGCCGATGATGAAACCGATAGCCACATGCTTGCCCAGCAACATGCCGAGCAACAGGCAGACGACGACGCCCACCATGCCAATCGTTTTGTACTGCCGGTTCAGGTAAGCTTTCGCGCCTTCCTGAATGGCGGAAGCGATGGCCTGCATCGTTTCATTGCCCGCCGGCATAGACATCACCTTGCGCGCGGTCAGCTGGCCGTAAATCAGAGCCAGAAAACCACAGCAGGCGACCGCAATATAAATCTCAGTCATTTATGTGTTCCCTTAATCTTGTTTTAGAGGGGTGCTTACGCGCCATCCCAGTTTCTAGGACGCCCGAAAATGCCCAATTAAGCGCGCCAGATCAAGGGGCTGACCGGTATCAGCCCACCGATTTTGCACAAAAATTACATGAAACAGGCAATTCGCGTAACAATTGCAAAGATTGTGGCGACGCACAACTATTATTGTTGCGATGCATCAAAACTATCGGATATGCCGGTCCAGCGCCTGCCCTATAAAAATATCCAGTGGCTGAGTGCCGGAAAGCGGTAGATCGGCAGTAATGACGGCCTGCGGAAATACCGGCGTGCCGTTATAGCCTATATCGCTGGCGGCAATGGCAAAGAGCGCGGCCACCACCATCGCATATGACACAATATTGAAGGGTTTTAGCGGCAGTTCGCAGATAACCCGCAGCCCGTATTCCGAAGCCAGAAGGAATGCGAACAGCAGGCCCGCCGTTACTGCCAGAACCTGCCAGTCTGCTAACAGGTAGAAATATACATACGGCGTCACCAGCATGGAGAACGCCATGAACGCCAGAAGTATAACAGATGCATAGCTGACGATACGCGGCCACGGCATGTGTTTCTTGCTAAAGATAACGAGAGACATATGAAGCGTGGACCAGACAATACCTATAAGCAGAAAAATAGATATTCCTACACCGTAAACATCGGAGTGCCAGTAATCAGGATTGTTGACCTCGGTCAGCCCGACCAGCCAGACTCCAACGGCGACGCAAAGCATCGACAGGATCGCACCGACATGGCGGCGGTCTATAAAACGCTGCAGGGAAGAAAGCCTGTCATGCAATCGGGCAGGCTGAACGGCATGACGCGGCGTAAATAATTTTATATGGGTATGCCCTACTTTTATCTCCTGCCCCGATTCAATTATGCAGGATCGATCGGATATTTTTTGCAGCCCCACGAAAACGCCGTTGACAGAACCCCTGTCCACCACACGCAGCCTGCCATCGCTCAGCGATATAATTTCCAGATGTTCCTCGGACACATAGGGATCGTCGAGGATGACATCGCAGTGATAGCCGCGTCCAACGATAACCGGGGTTGAAGGCAAGACAACACGCTGGGTTATGGCGCTGTATGGCTGCTGGATCTCAAGTATCACTTTCTCCATGTGATCTTCTCCGTCAGCTTGTTCAGGAACGAACGCGCCAGTTCTTTATCGACACCTTCAAGGCTGACCTTGTAATAATAACCCTTACGGGCGTGCCCCAGAAGGGCGGAAGAAAAATAGACGTCATACAATCCCGGATAACCTTTATAGCGTCGGGAGC
>CAKTCH010000235.1 GCA_934538895.1 uncultured Alphaproteobacteria bacterium | reverse complement strand
CTTTTGCGTTATCGCGCACGCGCCGGATCAAGGCCATGTTGGCGTCGAGATCGCCAACGGTTGGATTGACCTGCGCGAGCGTGATCCTCACTTGGCCACCTTGTGCAGTTCATCGGCGACAAGGAAGGCGAGTTCCAATGCCTGATTGGCGTTAAGGCGCGGATCGCAGGCCGTGTGATAGCGCGAGGATAAATCTTCCTCGGTCACGTCATGCGCGCCGCCGACACATTCGGTGACGTTCTGGCCGGTCAGCTCGAAGTGAACGCCGCCGGGATGCGTGCCCTCATTGCGGTGCACGGCGAAGAAGTCGCGTACTTCCGAGAGGATGTTGTCGAAGCGGCGCGTTTTATAACCGCTCGACGATTTCTCGGTGTTGCCGTGCATCGGATCGCATATCCAGGCGACGTTGCGGCCTTCTTCTTTTACCTTGCGTACGAGCGGTGTCAGGCTGGCCTCGACTTTGCCTGCACCCATGCGGGCGATGAGCGAGAGGCGGCCCGGTTCGTTGTCCGGGTTGATCATATCGATCAAACGGATGAGATCGTCTGGGTTCAGGTCCGGCGGACATTTGAGGCCGAGCGGGTTCTTGATGCCACGCGCGCCGATCCACAGGAAGTGGGCGGAGGTATCGTACCAGTCGCCGGAAGTTGAATCCACGCGGGTCATGGCCTGTTCGTAGGGCAGCAGCAATGCTTCGTGCGCCGTGTAGAAATCCGTCTCGCGCATTGCGGCAACGTTGTCGCCCGTGATGCCGCAGGCGCGCATGAAGTCGAGCGCGCGGCCGATCTCGTCCGCCATGGATTTATAGCGTTCCGCCAGCGGGCCGCCCTCGACGAAATCGAGGTTCCAGCTGTGGACTTTCTGCAAATCCGCATAGCCGCCCTGCGCGAAGGCGCGGAGCAGATTGAGCGTCGCCGCCGACTGGTTGTACGCGCGGATCATGCGCTCCGGATCTGGCACGCGGCCTTCCTCGGTGAACTCGAACTTGTTGATGATGTCGCCGCGGTAGGAGGGCAGCGTCACGCCGTTGATGGTTTCGTTATCGTCCGAGCGCGGCTTGGCAAACTGGCCCGCCATGCGGCCCATCTTGATGACGGGCAGGCCGCCGGCAAACGTCATGATGACCGACATCTGCAACAGCACGCGGAACGTATCGCGGATCTTGTTCGCGGAGAATTCGTTGAAGCTTTCGGCGCAATCGCCGCCTTGCAGGACAAACGCCTTGCCCGCCGATACGTCGGCCAGTTGCGCTTTCAGGCGGCGCGCTTCCCCGGCAAATACCAGTGGCGGCATGGTCGCAATCACGCCTTCGGCCCATTCAAGGCGGGCCTGATCGGGGTATTGGGGGAGCTGCTTGGCGGGCTTGTCGCGCCATGTATCGGGTTTCCATGTCATGCATCGGTTGTACGACAATTCGCCCCGAAAAGGCAAGGCGATCAGGCGCTTGCCGGCGTGCGCATGGTGACCAGTTCCTCGGCTGCCGTCGGGTGGATGCCGATGCAGGCGTCGAAATCGGCCTTGGTCGCGCCCATTTTCATGGCCACGCCGAACCCTTGCAGGATTTCCGGCGCGTCCGGCCCGGCCATGTGCAGGCCGACCACGCGGTCATCTGCCTTGTTGACGATCAGCTTCATGAAGAACCGCTCCTCGCGGCCCGAAAGCGTGTGTTTCATGGGCCGGAAGGTGCTTTTATAGAGGGTAACGTCCATGCCTCGTTCGCGGGCCTGTTCCTCGGTCAACCCGCAGGCGCCGATGGCGGGGCGGGAGAAGACGGCGGTGGGAATGTTCTCGGAGCTGACGGCGCGTTTTTGTTTGTTGAATAAATTGTCGGCCAGCGCGTGTCCCTCGGCTAAAGCAACGGGCGTCAGGTTGTGTCTGTTCGTCACGTCGCCCACGGCATAAATATGCGGGATGTTGGTCTGGAATTGTTCATTGACCGGAATGCGCCCTGAGTCTTCAAAATGAATGCCCGCCTTGTTCAGGCACAGCTTGCCGATTTCGGGCGTGCGGCCGATGGCGCTTAACACCGTGTCGCATGCAATGGTTGCACCTTTGGTTGTCTTGACGTGCAGGCAATCGGTTTTTTCGATGGATTCGATGTCGCAATCGAAATGCAGGTGGATGCCCTGATTCATCATTTCGTCGCGCAGGAATGTGCGGATATCGCGGTCGAAACCGTTCAGGAATAAATCCTTGCGATAGAGCAGCGTGACATCCGCGCCGAAGCCGTGAAAGATATGCGCGAATTCAACGGCAATATATCCGCCGCCCTGAATGACGATGCGTTTGGGAAATTCTTTTAAGTAGAACATATCGTCGGAAACGAGCGCATGTTCATGGCCGGGAAAAGATGGATAGCGCGGGCGCCCGCCCGTCGCAATCAGAATTTTATCGGCGGTGACTGTCCGGTCGCCGACTTGCAGCGTGTGATCGTCGATAAAATGCGCGTAACCATCGAAGCGGGTGACGCCTGATTTATCCAGCATCGTTTGATAGATGCGGTTGAGGCGCGCGATTTCGGCATCTTTGTTTTGTATAAGCACATTCCAGTCGAATGAGGGATTATCGACGCGCCATCCATATCCGGCAGCATCGATAAAGTCCGCGCCGAAATCGGCGGCGTAGGTGAACAGCTTTTTCGGGACGCAGCCGATATTGACGCAGGTACCGCCGTAAAAGCGGCCTTCGGCGATGCCGACCTTCGCGCCGTGGGCGGCAGCGATGCGGGCAGAGCGCACACCGCCCGATCCGGCCCCGATGACGAAATAATCAAAATGCGTGTCAGTCATGCTTCCTTGCCTTGCCCGATTTCCAGCGGCGATGCAGCCACAGCCACTGATCGGGATGTTCGCGCACCCAGCCCTCGATCTCCGAGGTGATCGTCTGCATGGTCTGTTGTACGTCGA
>CAKTCH010000234.1 GCA_934538895.1 uncultured Alphaproteobacteria bacterium | reverse complement strand
CGCCCGAACTGTCCGGGCCGCCATGGCGGCCAAGATCGGCATAAATCTCAAGACCGGGGTTAAGCGCGGGCATCCAGTCATAACGGGTCTTCCACCCGATATCGAGCTGCACGCCGCTTTTCGCATGTCCGCCAATAGCGCGCGTCAAAGTGCCGTTCATCACATGCGTGAAGCCATGATGCGCATAACTGGCCAGCACGGCAAAAGCCAGCTCATCCGCCGCATCCTCCTCCAGCGCAAAAATATAATTGCCCTGCACGGACAATTTCGGCCCGCCCGCCGCCCCCTTCAGCAGCTGGAAACGATGTGACCATTCCACCGCCGTCCAGTCATACCGCCGGTCCGCCTTGTTGGCGACCAGCTTCACCTCGGTGCGCCACCGCTCCAGGATGCCGTAATTGGCGACGAATTTATGCTGCTCCCGCTCATCCCGCCCGGCCCGATGATCGATATCATAGCCGCCCCGATATTCCAGCTCGATCTTCCCCTGCGTGACATCGGGCGAAGAAACCTTGTTCGAAGCCCCCGCCGCCCCAGGCGCGAGACAGGCGCAAGCAAGGAACAAAAACGCTCTACCGGATTTTTTCATCCATAATTTATGAAGGCCCCTATTGCCAAAAGCAACGCCAAACATGCCAGCCCGCCCAGGCGCCAGTTTCCAGGAAGCCCATGAAGCAAATCGTCAAAAGCCTGATTGATGGCCCCCTCCTTGAACATTTTGATCATGCCGGCTGATGGCATGGCCTGCCGCACCCGGTGCTCCCGCAAGCCTGAGCGGCAAGCGCGGCGAAAAGATTCCAGGCACACTTGGCGAACAAAGCTAAATGAGATCGCGCCCGTCTTTCAGGAAATCAATGATTTTTGACATGCCTTGTTTTGCCAGCGTGTCAATATACTCATCTACGGTTTTTGGCGGCTCCTTGAGGCGGCCTCTAACGGTTTTTGCGGCCGTATAAACCGCACTCGGTGCCAGGTCATACACCATCGTGCGCGGAATAAATCAGACACAGCAAGCTGCAAAAGGATAATCGGCGAACCCGGTATTTTCTGACATAAAGCCATTTCTTATGTCAGAAAGATGGCCTAATTTGATATAACGCCTTTTTTATTTCAGAAACCAGCCTATAAACTACAATTAATGCAAAAACCAATAGGGTTTCTGAACTATGAATCTAGGGGACTATCAGTCTGGGCAAACCATCTATCCCGTCCGTTTCCGTCAATTACGCCAGTAACGGCAGCTCCACCAGAGCCAACGAAATGGGGATGCGCGTGATGCAGGAACGCGCTTAGACGGAGCCTTTCGTTCTGCCCTTAAGCCGAGAAGTTCATCAGACTTTGAGCCAAAGTGAGGAGGGCAGGATAGCCGACTTAAAAGTGCAGAACACGCCATTCTTCACAGCGAAAAGATATGCCTTCGATCCACGTTTCACCGTCACGTTCAATCGCAAGGATTATGAGAGGTATAGCCTTGCGGGGTTTTTCATTCCAGATTTTTAGGGAGCAACATTATGGAAAAGGAAGCTTTTCGTGTCAGCGAGTTTTGCCAGCGTTATGCTGGGCAGTTTCAAACAAAGAAGTGAGATAGGGATAATTTAGTACAGAATATTCGGGCAGTTGTGTGCTGATCTTTCGAGTTTCACTCTTAGTTTTTATGAACTCGCCGTATGTCTCGAAAATTTTGGTACCGGTCTTTGTGTCAGAGAATCATTGCTAAGGACAAAAAACTGCTCAGTAGCAGGTTCGGTAGCAAAGCGGATTGCAGACTCGGTGAGAGTGGTTTAAGTATATGATTTCATTGGTAAGCGCCCGTAGCTCAGCTGGATAGAGCATCGGTTTCCTAAACCGGGGGTCGAAGGTTCGAATCCTTTCGGGCGCACCAATTATTTCAAAGACTTACCATTTTTGGCAGCACTGTCCGCCCCGTCTGTATGGGACTCCTGTATGGGACTCGGAGACCTGCTTTGTCCTACCGGCGCGAGCTGGGCGCCGATGGCGTCGATGCCTTGCCGCCGGAAGGCGTCGGCGAGGCGAATATAATTCTTGGTTGTGTCATAGCTCTTGTGGCGGCTGAGCTGCTGGACAAGCTCCGGCGGCAGGAGCATGGCCGCCGTCGTTGAGAAGGTCGCCTTAAGATCATGGAAGCGATGCCTGGCGACGACGCCAGCGCGCTTTTGGGTGGTCGCCCAGGCTCTGCGCGCCCCTTTGATCGGTAGCCACTGGATGGGCTTATTTTTGCCCTTGCCGCGCGGATAGGTGATCAGGTGCCGGACGCCGCGCTCCTTCGCCTGGCTGACCAGCCGCTCGAGCAGCTGCATCGCGCGGGGATTTGCCTCCATAAGCTCGTCGCGCTGGCCCTTGGTGTCTTCGCCAGCCAGGCGGACGCCGCGCAAGGTAAGATCCACATGGTCGATCGTCAGGGCGAAAACCTCACCCTTGCGGAATCCCATGAGCGCGGACAATTCCGTAGCGTCCGCTAGGTAGGGCGGCGCGGCGGCGATGATCGAGGAAAGCGTGGGCACGTTGATCGGCCGGGGGAGGCGCTTCACCTCACGCAGGAACGGGATCTCCGGCGGCGCCGGCACGATGAATGCGCCAGTGGTTTTGTCGCGCAGCTTGCCCGCGATACCCATCACGCTGCGCAGGCAGTCGAGATAGCGGTTAATCGTCGCGTCCGTGCGGCGGCGGGGCGTATCCTTCCAACAGCGCGCCGCCTGCGCCGGCGTCATGGCCAGATAGTCCGTATGCGTGCGCTGGCCGCCGATCCAGACACGAACGGGCTGCTCCCGCGACCAATTGATATAATCCCACACGCGCTGATCATCGATCGTTGCGATCGGCTTTTCCGAGCCGAAGAATCGCAACAGCTCCGCCACCTGCGGCCGCCGGTTATCCCAGTTCTTCTGCTTGCTCGCGCGCTTGACGTA